>NZ_SJPV01000007.1:319822-452252 GCF_007860135.1 Novipirellula artificiosorum | reverse complement strand
TGAGTCTGGGTTCCGCGCGCTTCGGTCGGATGAGCCGGTTTTTTGACCGAGGAGTCCGAGAGCCACCGCACCCATGAACCGCACCTCCGTGCAACAGGCTTTCCCATGTTCGCAGCACCAGCGCGAACCGCAAGGCAACAATCACTCGCAGCGGTATGTCGAAAGTCCAGAGCGAAATCTCGTCACCTACCCCGCAGATGTATTAGACACCACCCGAGATGCGCGGTACAACGAGCGCTACGCGGGCAGGGGTGGTTGGATACCTAAACACTGTGTTAGTCACAACTTAAAAACCGGACCACCTCCGAGCGGGAGGGGTGGTTTACCTCGCCCTTCGGTAGAGGTCGAGCGCAGCGAGGGAAAGGGGTGGTTAACCTCGACCTTTGGCAGAGGTCGAGCGTAGCGAGGGAAAGGGTTTCTTGGCACCCAATTGACTTGCTCCTTACGACCACGCTAAGCCTCGATCGTGACCGTCTTTCCTGTTTTGACGCTTTCCGCTTCCGCGTCGACGATCCGGATCGTGTTCAACGCGTCTTGCATCGTGACGATGGTGGGCTGGCGTTGCTGTTCGATGCATTCCAAGAAGTACTCGATTTCATAGTCGTAACCCATCTTGGATTCCACCTCCGGATACTCGGGCGTTTTGCCCTGCTCGTAAATCGCCAGCGGCTTGTCTCGGCTTAGATCAAAATCGGCAGTCGCGTTCTCGAAATTGATCGTGTAGCACATGTTGAAGGTGAAGCCGTCGGTCATGGCCCAGCCACCCTCCGCAACGACCAACGGGACCGAATCAAATTGGTACCGCGTGACGACGTGATCGGCTTCATTGGTGATCTTGGAATACCCGAAACTGGTTACGGCTTTGGGCATGCCAAACAGATACTGCACAAAATCGGTATCGTGGACATGCAGATCCAACAACGCTCCGCCACACAAGTCGCCATTGTCGTAAAACGCCCCTTTGGGATGATCGACGACACGCCGGAACGTGGCCGAGCAGACGCTGCCGTAACGCCGGTCGTCAACCGCTTCTTTCAGCCATGCCCATCCCGGCCAAAAACGCAAGCAATGGCCAACGAATGATAGCCCCTTGGCTGATTCAGCCGCAGCGGCCAATTCGGCGGCATCGGCGGCGTTTCGGGCAAGCGGTTTTTCCATCATCAAATGCTGGCCTGCTTCCAAGACCGCCTTACCAAAACGCAGGTGCAGGTGAGTCGGCAGGCAGATGTCGACCAGATCGATGTCTTCAGCCCCAATCACCTCTCGGAGATCACTGCATCGCCGGACGTCGGCCGAGAGCGAAGCGACCGAAGCTTGGGCCTGCCCCTCAACATTCCCGGCTGCCGAAACCTTGCCAGACAAACGGTCAGGATCTGCATCACAGATCGCAGCAATTGAGACATTGGGCAGCGAGCGATAGACGTTCAAATGCGTCAGCCCCATCATGCCTAAACCGACAACGCCTACTCGAATCATCGTAATGCTTCCCCTGATCGCGCGTTAAAGTTGAAAACTGCCCTAAGGTTCTACCCGATTTCGATCTTGACTTCACCTGCCACTATCCCGTATTCCCCTTTGATCATTGTCCACTCTTCCTCGTTTTTTGATGCCTCACGCTATGTTTCGATCTCTTTGCTATGCGTCGGTTTTGTCTCTTTCGACACTGATGGCCGCTGGGTGCGGATCCCCTTCCGATGTCGATTCGCAGACGAGAAACACAGTGAAACCGCCAGCTTCTGCGTCTGGGCCCTCCCCGACAGATGTTGTCAGCCAGTTTCTGGATCGGGTTCGACGCGGAGGCGAAGGCTCGGGCGCAGAAAAACTTCTGACCGAGCGAGCACAAGCCGAATTAAAGCGAATCGGTCGTACGGTTGAGCCGATCGGGTCGCCGGATGCTCATTTCAATGTGACGCAAGCACGCGGTATTGAAGGCGAGCCCAACGCCATGCTGGTGCAAAGCATTTGGTCCGAGCCGGCGGAGGACGGAACCCACAGCGATTTTGAAGTGGTATGGGCCGTCCATCGTGGAGCCGATGGCTGGCGTATTTCCGGCCTGGTGATGGATGTTGAACCAGGGCAACCCCCCGTCGTGATCGATTTTGAAAACGGCGAGGAGATGGAGAAAATGCTCGTCGGTAGCGAGGAACCGGCAGGTTCCGCTTCCAGCACCGCCGCATCGCAGGCCGCCGCATCGCAGGCCGCCGCGTCAGCTGGCCTCGACGTCACTCGCTAGTCGCTCGGACGACAATTTCTTTTTTTTCAAAAAAACGTCGATCCCTACTAGGATGGTGGGAAGCTTACCACCCGTTCGGGTCTGGCTCGTTATTCGTTGGCATTGGGGTCCCTGGTGTCTTTATGCGGTAAATGACGTTAAAAAACGCTTCCGTGTCGAAATTGGACCAACGGCCCTATCCTGCTGGCACTCTGGGCTATCTGGAAAAGTTCTCAGAAGAGGAAGCCAAATCGCGTCGAATTTGCTGTCTGGGCGGATTGACACGGTTTTCCCCAAGGTTACTGTAATTGCGAAATTACGTGAGCCGCAAAAACCTCGCAAATCACCCATTTTGCTAAACCAGCATATTGTTTGGCCACTTAGCTTTTGGGATGATTTTCAAAGTCAACGCGGCTCCCCTGGTCATTCGGTTGTCGGTGTGTTGCCGGCGGTTTGACCTCGGAAGTAACGAGCCTGAGGATGAAGGCTAGAAACGAAGATGTGCGAAATCGGATCGCACCTAACTCCGAACACTTGGGAGATTTCTATGAATCGGACTGTGGTGAGCGGCATTGCCGCGTTCGCACTGATGATCGGTGCGGCAATTGTGACGAGCGAAACTGCTGATGCAGGCGGTCTTTTCTCGCGACTTCACGCCAACAAATGTGGTGGCGGAATGCTTCAAAAGGGTTGTGGCGGCGGACTTCTGTCGCGTTTGTGTGCTAAAGGTGCAGACGATTGCTGCGCACCCGAACCTGTATGCTGCGAGCCAGCACCTGTATGCTGCGAGCCAGAACCCGTATGCTGCGAGCCAGAACCCGTATGCTGCGAACCAGCACCGGTTTGTGCTCCAGCGCCTTCTTGCTGCGAACCTGAGCCAACCTGCTGTGAGCCTAAGCTAGGCTTGTTCGCTCGCTTGCGAGCCAAGTGTCAAGCAAAACGAGCTGCCAAGAGTGCTTGTTGTGCTCCAGAACCTGTCTGCTGCGAAGCTCCTGTTGAATCGTGCTGTGGAACCGTTGTGGAAGCGGCACCTGTCGTTGCAGCAGCTCCTTGCTGCGGCGGTGGCGAATCCGTGATGGCAGCCCCAATGGTCGAAAGCAGCTCACAAGGCTACGACCTGGCGCCAGGCGAAACCCTGGTTCCTGGCAGTGTCTCGACTGCAGAAGCAGCGCCCGTTGTAGAAGCAGCGCCCGTTGCGGAAAGCAGCAGCGACGAAGCTCCTCCAGCGCCAGAAGCCGATGCGAACACCGACATTTAGTCGCCGGTAAGCTCGGCATCCCGCCCTGATGGCGATTGCTGAGGTCAGAATAGTAGAAACCTTGCGGGTCCTTGAGATCCGCAAGGTTTTTTCGTTGTTTTTGGCGATTCGGATGGAAAGGCTTCGACGGCATTCGGTTCGGGCAAGGCGAGCGTTTCGTGGGATTACAACGAATTTATCGCCGAGGCACGTCCATGCTTTCGGTTCCGTTGTCGGTTTGTCAAGGATGAGGCACTTGGGTCGTCACAAAGGTTTGAAGCGCCGGCAGTGGCACACCTTCCTTGGCCGCTTGGACCTTCATCGCACGCTCGAAGAAGGGCAGCGGAAAACGTGGATTCCGCCGTAACGCGTAACGTTCAACCGCGACCACAAGCCGTAGTTCCAGCTTTCCTGCTTCCACCTGTTTGACCACGTAGCGTAGATAGGCGCGCTGTTGTTCGGTCGTTGCATGCAGCCGATTGATCAATTGGTCTTCCAACGTCGCGTACCGATCTTGACGGATCGACAGCATCTGAGGCGTTGTGATCTGCGCCGTTGCGATCGAGCCGCTACTCAATACCGCAGCCAATACTGCGATCTGAAATGTCGTTAGCTGTTTCATTTCATCAAATCTTTGCGGTAGGTCGTGATTTTGTCAGCGATGGGAACTCCTCTACACTCCCGGCGCTATGTCAATCGACTACCACGCACAACGCGTTGGAAGCAAGTGGAGTTGAAAAACGTTTGCCAAGAAATGATCCGCCCCTGAATGCCAGCAATAAAACGGGGGGTTTGCGAGGTCTTTGAGTGATCGATTTAGTAAGGATTGGGCTGGTCGAGCCGATTGTGTGTATCAAACGTGTTGGTCGGTCCGAAAGATGATTGTGAGATGGACTTGCGTCGGCCCGGTTCAGGGCCGATCGCAAACGGAACGACACACAACATCACTTTGGCTACGCTTTGTGGCTGAGCACGCGGAAGGATTCGGCGATGAATCGTTGGTTAATGATAGGTTCGTTGGTAGGTTTGTTGATCAGCAGCACGGGGTGCCTGCACCACAATTTGCGAGGCGGCCACAACAGCTGCGGTTCGTCAAATTGCGGCAGCGGCAAGGGCTTGTTGGGGCGACTTTGTGGGTCCGGCGGCGATTGCCAGAGTTGCCAAACGGGCGATTGTCAAAGCTGCCAAACGGGCAGTTGTCAAAGCGGCAATTGTGGTAGTGGGAGTTGCGGTCCTGCGGGCTGCGGCGTTGGATCCTGCTTAGGAGGCGCCGGTTGTCAAGGATGCGGTCGCACTGGTTGCGTCGCCGGAGCGCTCGGGTGGCAACAAGGCGGGCTTGATTACAGCTCGCACTTGAACCCCGGTCTGTGCGGACATGGGGCGGGAGCTCGCTTGCAATCGCAACCGTTTACTCCAGGACCTCCGACGGGCCAAGTCGGCTATCCCTACTACACGCACCACGGCCCTCGCGATTTCCTCGTTGATAATCCACCCACGATTGGCCGCTAAGGCTTGTTGTGCGTAGGATGGACATCCGCCGCGTGTTCGTGTGAACGCGCAGCGAACACTCTTGTAGGACAGGTCGTTCAACCCACCTGTCCTACGTCTCGTTTGTCTGACTTTGGAAGAGAATCATCGTGGCGTCCGATTTTCGTCTGAAAGAGCAATTACCGACCCTGACCGAACAGATTGTCGCGACGTACACCAAAGACGACGCGATGAACCATCTCGGTCACTGCCCGCTGCCAAGCTACACCGCGGTGGTCGAGATTTTGTTGGATCTCAAAGACGTTCTCTATCCAGGCTACCGCCGCAAGATCGGCTTGCACGCCGGAAACGTTGGCTACCATGTGGGAAGTTTGATTGATTCGCTCCACGATGAATTGACCACTCAAACCGCCCGTGCGCTTCGCCACGAGCATCGCGTTCATCAAAAACATACCGATTGTGAAAGCGATATCGACTTCGAGGCAAAAGGCCAGGCGATGGCGATCGAGCTGTTGAAGCGAATCCCAGAACTACGCCGCATCTTGGCCACGGACGCACAGGCCGCCTACGATGGCGACCCGGCCTGCCGAACGACCGACGAAGTGGTCTTTTGCTACCCCGGCTTTGCAGCGATCACGGTTTACCGCATCGCACACGAACTCACAAAGTTACAGGTTCCCTTTATTCCACGCATGATGACCGAATGGGCTCATCAGAAAACCGGTATCGACATTCACCCAGGTGCGACAATCGGTGAATACTTTTTCATCGATCACGGAACCGGTGTGGTTGTCGGCGAAACGTGCGAGATCGGTGACCACGTCAAGCTTTATCAAGGCGTCACCCTTGGGGCGTTGAGCTTCAAGACCGATGAAGATGGGGAATTGATCCGAGGGACGAAGCGACATCCTACGATCGAAGACGGAGTCGTGGTCTACGCCAACGCGACCATTCTTGGCGGTCGCACCGTGGTTGGCAAAGACAGCGTGATTGGTTCAAGCGTCTGGATCACCAAGACCGTTCCGCCCTCAACCACCGTCACACTGGAAAAACCCCAGCTGCGAGTGCGAACGGGCAACAGTGATTCCGCGATCGACGAGATGAACTTTCAGATTTGACGGCGCAGACCAGCCAGCAATCAGTTCCGGGTCAGATCCCAACCGTCGAGCCAGGTCGTGGATTTCTTCTCCATCTCGAACTGCTTCTCGAGTCGCTCTGCCATGTCGGGTAGGTGCCCAGCGCCGTAAAACACGGCAACGTTCTTTTTGCCTTGATCCAGTTCGTCTTTCAGAATTTCGAACGCCTTCGCATTTCGGCTCTTGATAAGCGTATTTTCGCCATTCGCGTCGTCGATGCCTGCCGTCACGGCTTCCATATCCACCATCTGCCTAGCCATCACCTGCTTCATTCGTCGCGACCGATCGTCGCTGAAGAGCGCCATCAACAACCCCGCTTCACCCCCAGTCGCTGCTTGCGTGGCTAATCCGGCTCCCATCATGCGAGCTCCCATCTTCCACAAGCTGTCGCCACGTCGGCTAAAGTCATCGACGAATTCCTCAGGGCTCATGTCGGCATGGCGAAAATTCGCTGCCATGTAATCGATCTGCTCGAGCTGATATTCCAGGTTCAAAATGTCTTTCATCCCGGTCTGCATCGACGACAACACCGATCGTCGGCCCTCGAGATCTTCCGGGCGAATGCGCGTGCCGTCGGGCGCAACCAACTCGTAGAGAACGGTGTCATACTTTGCCAAACGCTGCTTCAAATCGGCGTAGTATCCTTTCTGACCGACGTGCACGACGCCGACCAAGTCAACGCTTTGCCCGTCATAAGGCGTGCCCGCTTTGCCCACATAATGGAGAATGGCGGTCTGCAACGCCCGTGACCTCTTCTCATCCGTCTGATCGATGCGTAAAAAAGCCGGTTCGTCCTTATCCGCCGAGGCTGCTTCCGTCTCTTCATTCGCCGGAGCCGTCGCCGACTCTTGAGCGGATGCCGAGGCGCCCAGCAGGAAATGACTGACGATCAACCCAAACATCCCGAACGCGAAACGGCCAAACCTGCTTTTTGTTAACAATTTCATTCTCTTTTTCGCCAGCACCAACGCTGGAGTCCCTATGGCTCGCGCGACGCGAGGTTCGATTTGAAGAAACGCTAAATCCAGGATAGGGACTAACGCAGAAAGCGGCAACGCTTTGGTTCTCTCTACGCGGGTTCGTCGAGCCTGAAAATCACCGTGGCCAAGGGCGGTAAGTCAACCGAAATGCTATCGGCACGTCCGTGATGGCCCTCGCCGAACGTTTTTCGGCCCGGATAGTTGCCGACATTGCTACCACCGTAGGCCTCACCATCGCTATTGAAAATCTCTTTCCAGAATCCACTTTGCGGTACCCCGACACGGTAACCGCGGCGAACGACCGGCGTGAAATTGCTGCAGACCAAAATCGGTGGCGCGTCGTCGAGACCCTTGCGGATGTAGACCAACGTGCTGTCATCCGCATTCATGCAATCGATCCATTCGAAGCCTTCGCCGTTGAAGTCCAATTGATGCAGCGCGGGATTCTCAATCACCAACTTGTTCAAATCCGCAACGAGCTGCTGCACACCTCGGTGCGTCGCGAAATCGAGCAGAATCCAATCCGGCCCGTCGTCATCATTCCATTCGTTCCACTGGGCGAACTCGCCCCCCATGAACAGCAGTTTCTTTCCAGGGTGCGTCCACATATAAGAGTACAACAAACGCAAGTTCGCAAACTTCTGCCACATGTCGCCCGGCATCTGGCTGATCAACGAACCTTTGCCGTGAACCACCTCATCATGCGACAACGGCAGCATGAAATTCTCGGTGAACGCATAGATCAAGCTGAACGTCAATTCGTTTTGATGGTATCTCCGGTGAATGGGTTCGTTACGCATGTAAGACAGCGTGTCGTTCATCCAACCCATGTTCCACTTGTAAGTGAAGCCGAGTCCGCCATCATACGTCGGTCGTGACACGCCGGGCCAAGCGGTGGATTCTTCTGCCGCAGTCACAACACCCGGATACTTCTCGTGAACTGCGACATTGAATTCGCGAAGGAAATCGAGAGCCTCTAAGTTTTCTCGCCCACCGTATTGGTTTGGAATCCAATCGCCATCTTCACGGCTGTAGTCCAAATACAGCATGGACGCGACCGCATCGACTCGAAGTCCGTCGATGTGGTATTTTTCTAGCCAGAACAACGCATTGGCGACCAAGAAATTGCGGACTTCGTTGCGTCCGTAATTGAAGATCATCGTTCCCCAATCGGGATGCTCGCCTTTGCGAGGGTCTTCGTGTTCGTACAGGGCCGAACCATCGAATCGCCGCAGCCCATGCCCGTCTTTGGGGAAGTGAGCCGGGACCCAATCGACAATCACCCCGATCCCGTGCTGATGCATGTAATCGACAAAGTACATGAAGTCTTCGGGGTTTCCATGGCGACTGGTGGGTGCATAGTAGCCAACCGCTTGATAGCCCCACGATCCGCTAAAGGGATGTTCGTTGACCGGCATCAATTCAACGTGCGTGAAATTCATGCGGCGACAATACTCTGCCAAGCGGCGAGCAAGGTCGCGATAGTCGAGCCAACCATGGGTTCGACCAGGACCTTTTTGCCAACTCCCCAAATGAACCTCGTAGACGTTCATCGGTTCATGCATCGGGTTCCACTCGGCCCGCCGTTCGATCCAATCCACATCGGCCCACTGATAGTTGTTGATGTCGGTGACGATCGACGCGGTTAACGGTGGCAGCTCCGCAGCAAATCCAAGCGGGTCACTTTTGTCAACCCACTCGCCATGCAACGAGTGAATTCGGAACTTGTAGCGATCACCCGCTTTGGCGCCGGGAATGAACAATTCCCAAATCCCAAGGTTCGGATGAACGCGAGCGATATGTTTGCGGCCGTCCCATCCATTGAAATCGCCCACCACTTGGACCGATCTCGCGTTCGGTGCCCAGACGGCAAAGTTGACCCCCGATTGTCCGTCCACGGTGCGGAGCTGAGCCCCGAGCCGCTCATACAACTGGTGATGTTTCCCCTCGCCTATCAAATAGCGATCAAAATCGGTCAGGATCGACGGAGCCGCGTAAGGATCTTGCATTTCAATGATTTTGCCGGTTTCGTTGGTCATCTGGATGTGATACTTCGATTGTGCAAGTTGGTTATTTAACGCATCTTCGCTATTTGATTGTGATCCGTCGAGCATAGGATCACAAATCGCCTCAAAAAAACCAGCCGGGTGAATTCGCCGCATCGCCCGCCGTTGGCCGCTGAGACGGTCGATGACCCAAGCGGCTTTCGCCTCCGGCAGAAAGCTGCGGACGGCCACCGCACTACTACCACGATAGTCGATGTTGTGCGGCCCAAGCAAACTAGATGGGTTTTCGTGGGTTCCGTCGATGAGTTGTGAGATCGACGAAAGCGAAACTTGAGTGTGCATTTGTGATACCGAAAGCGAAAAATACGAGAAATACGAGCAAGATTGAACCGAAATGAGGGATCCCGGTGAGATCCATCGCAGCAAACGACTCGGTCGAGCCATTAGCCTTTCTGAGTGGGGACGACGTTATTGCCGCCAAATGGGGAGCTTCAGGTCATCTCGAGGAGCTCCGTAGTGCTAAGCCGCCGCCGCACGGGCGCCGCAACGGCATTCGAACCGCCGCCACCGAGCAACCATTGACGCAGCCGATCGCTGGGTTGCTTCGTCGCCGCAGGACCCATCGTGTCGGTGCGTGAGGCCGGATCGGTGGTGTGGAGGGACCGCCGTCGCCCCCCAGGTGCCGGAACGGCCGAATGAGGCGAGTCGATGCGGAATTGTCGCCCTTCATCCGAGAACGTCTTCGAAAACGAGTCGTCTCGCCGAACCGGACTAACCAAACGTGACGACACCAAACAGGCTTCGACTCGATGTATCTGTAACGCTCGATCGATTCGCCGCCACAAATCGGCATGTTGAACGTCGATTCGCCGCCCAAAGTGTTCCCAAACGAAGTTGTTTTCGCGCCATCGAGGCAGCGAATCGGCAAGCGACCGGATCAAATATCGATTGTTGCTCAGCAGCGTGACCGACGATGCTCCTTCGATGGCTTCGAGCCCACGGACGGCGGCGAGCAGTGTCAATCGGTTCAGGTCACCGTGTTCTTCATCACGAGCCGAGAAGACGGGCGTGCCGTCGGCGGTCTCGAGCGAGAAGGTCCAATAGCCATCGGTCAACGAGACACAGCGAGCTTCGCAGACCAGCAGGTATTCCGAGATGACGTCGTCACCGAACAGGCAATCGTCATCAGCACCGGTGTTGTCGGGTTGAAGGGATGAATGCAGCATCACGAATGGGAGTTCCAACAGGATGGGTCAGTAGGTTCGTAGCGATCATGCCCTGATTGCCACGATCCGGTATTGGGAAGGAGTCGATCCATCGTCACCGCATCCGCCCTGCGATTCGTCAGGAGAAAAAGCAAACGGAGAACAGTGTGTAGAAGTAGCGTCGGCAAGGTTGCCGTATGCGCCAGAGCTTAGTCGCTCGAAAAAGATGACGTGGTTTAACACGTGCTGGAAAAAGAGATACGACCGCGACAATCGGAAAAGCGGAGCGGTCCTGTTTTGTGTTGTGCCCGCTTGAAGACCAGAAAAAAGCCCCGCGGTGACCTGCGTTTTAAACGCGAAGTCCACCGAGGGGCCGTGTCGTTTTCCGCGATCACAAAGGAAGCATCGTGATCACGTGCGAAGGCTAGGCTTTGCTTGGCTTAGAAAATGCCAAGTGCCACCAGGCTATAACGGACAATCAAACCCGCTACAACCACGCTGACCATGCTCATCAACTTGATCAGAATATTCAAGCTTGGGCCACTTGTATCTTTAAAGGGGTCGCCCACCGTATCGCCAACCACGGCGGCTTTGTGAGCGTCGGTCCCTTTACCACCATGGGCACCCGCTTCGATGTACTTCTTGGCGTTGTCCCAAGATCCGCCGGCATTCGCCATGAAGATCGCGATACAGAAGCCACCGGTCAACGTTCCGACCAACAAGCCCATCACGCCACCGACCCCAAGCAACAGGCCGGTTCCGACGGGAAGCAATAACCCGAGCAACGACGGCAACACCATTTCGCGTTGTGCCGCCTTGGTGCTGATCGCTACCGGAGCTGCATAGTCGGGCATTTCGGTTCCTTCCATGATCCCCGGTTTTTCTTTGAATTGGCGACGGACTTCTTCGACCATCCCTTGAGCCGCTCGGCCAACCGCCTTCATCGTCATGGCACAAAAGACCAAAGTCGCCATCACGCCAAGGAACATTCCCACCAACACCTTCGGGTTCATGACCGAGAAGTTGTAGTAATTGCTGAAGTCTTGGATATGAGCCGTCGGCAGATAAACCAACTTGTCGCCGGTCGCCGTGAACTCGGCACCCGTCGGATGCCCCTTGTCGTCGACGGCGATCTTGCCGTCGGAGTCCTTCGTGTACGTGAGCAGGTCATCGACCGCGACAGGACCCTCTGCATACGATTTTTCTTTCCAAGCGACGCTCAATTCGTCGTTGTCTGCAATCGTCGAGGCAGTCAACAACCATGTTTCGGCGTGTTCCACACCTTCGGAGTCGGTAAAGCGGCTGACGACAAAGCCGTCGGATGCCTTGATAAAGTCGCCATCAACCACTTCAACCACTTCGTCGCCCCATCGTTCAAACCCGACGCGAACTTCTTCGATGTAGGCGGCCATCAGCGCCAAGGCGGTCAACGCTGCCGAACCAATCGCAAACCCCTTACCCGTTGCGGCGGTGGTGTTCCCCAAGCTGTCCAGCGCGTCGGTGCGTTGGCGGACAATCGGGTCGAGCCCTGACATTTCCGCGTTACCACCCGCGTTGTCGGCAATCGGGCCGTAAGCATCGGTGGCCAACGTGATGCCAAGCGTACTGAGCATGCCAACCGCGGCGATGCCGACGCCGTAAAGCCCAAGAGCAAAGAAATTGACATCCGTAAAGTTCCAACCATTGGCGAAACCAAACGACGTCAACGTCCCGATACAGATCACAACGACAGGGACCCAAACGCTCATCATGCCGTCGGCAATCCCGCCGATAATGATGGTCGCCGGTCCGGTCAACGCTTGATCGGCCAATTTCTTCGTTGGACTAAATTCATCGCTGGTCGCATACTCGGTCCATTTGCCGATTAGCCATCCGGCGAGCAGACCGGTAATCACACTAAACGCAACACCTGGAACCACCAACCCGCCGAGCGAGTACGTGGTTCCGATGGTCTTAGGCATCAGCCACGCCCCGAGCAAAATCGAAGCAACGGCGACCAACAGAGTCGATAAATTGATCCCGCGGCCTAGTGCAGCTAGCAAGTTCTTTTGCGTCGCATCATCCTTGGTGCGAACGACGTAAATCCCAGCGATTGACAAGAAAATCCCTACCGCCGCGATCGCCATGGGCAACAACAAGGCTTGCAGTTGAGCCTGGACGCCATTCATTCCCTCGGGAACCAAAACGCTAGTGGAATAGGCAGCAACCCCCAGTGCAGCGGTTGCCAAGATCGAGCCGCAATACGATTCGTAGAGGTCCGCTCCCATACCCGCGACGTCGCCGACATTGTCACCAACGTTGTCCGCGATGGTTGCTGGGTTCCGCGGATCGTCTTCGGGAATGCCCTGCTCGACTTTACCAACCAAGTCGGCACCGACATCGGCTGCCTTGGTGAAAATACCGCCACCCACGCGAGCGAATAAGGCTTGACTGCTGGCTCCCATTCCAAAACAAAGCATGGTCACCGTGATGTCCACCAACTTCATCTGGTACTCAGGATTGATCATCGGCAAGATCCAATAAAGGACAGCGAACCAAAGCGTGATGTCCAACAGACCCAGTCCAACGACCGTCAAACCCATCACGGCACCCGACCGGAACGCGACCTGCAGCCCCTGGTTCAGCGATTTTTGTGCTCCCGCTGCCGTTCGGTTACTTGCCAACGTTGCGGTCTTCATCCCGAACCATCCGGCCAGTCCCGAAAAGAAACCACCGGTCAGAAATGCGAACGGTACCCAGCGGCTTTGCACATTCAGCCCGAATGCGGCGTAGGCCAACAAAGCCACGATGATCACAAAGAAGATTCCGACCACTTTGTATTGTTGTTTCAAGTACGCGTTTGCCCCTTCGCGCACATAGCCAGCGATTTCTTGCATCCGGTCGTTACCGGGATCCGAGCTCTCCATCGTCTTGAAGAACATGTAAGCTTGGACCAAAGCACAGATCGAGCCAATGAACGCGATCAACCAAACAATCACGGTCGTCGTGTTGTCCACTGCTGCTGCAGCGGGGGCAGCACTATCCTGGGCAACCACCATCGTGGACGATCCGAGTGACAGAACGATCGCGGTCAAGGCGGCGACCGCTCGGCTCCAGCGATTTTGAAACATTCGTGATACCATTCTTTTATTGCCCTAACGGAGTAATTCGAGTGGGAGGAAAAACGTGCGGCGTCCAGGGGACAGCACCCAGCAAACTCTTTAATCTGCTAGCAGGCGGTAGGACGGATTTGCACCGCTGCCTACCGCAGTGTCCACCTGAGGGACGACCATCGAACTACAAATTAGCAGTTGCTATCGTCCAAGCTGGCTAGGTTACTGGTTTGAAAAGGGTAAACCAAGTAAGTCGTCCTTCTGACGTCTATTGGGGCATTTCTTGCCCCTGCAATCGCTTTTTTGGGATTGCATGTGGACCATGCCGCCGGTGGGCATATTGTCACACGTTGGAATTCCGCAGTTTTTGCCAGCCTGAACTCCCTTCCAACGGTTGGAGTCTGCGAGTCGTGTCAGCGAAGCGATTCTGGCGTTTGGCAGCGTCGATTGAAGTTGACCAAACCAATCGTCAGGCATAAGACTCGTTCTCACCGCCGAGGAGGCTGGTCACCCCCTTTTCGACGTGCCAGAATAAAGCAGAGCGATGCCCACGGTTTCGCCTTCCTCTTCTCTCGATCTCCGCCGAAATCTCTATGCGAAACCTTCTTCTCGCTTTGTCGCTCGCGTTTGCGGGGTCCGTTTCGGTTTCTGCCGTCGCGGACGCCCCCAAACCGAACCTCCCCCCCGTCCTCTTGCAGATGATACGCGACGACGCGATTCACCAGGAATTGCGGCTGACCGACCCGCAAATTGCGTTGGTTCGCAAGGTGCTTGTCGAGGTCGATGGTCCCTGGTTCCGTGCCCGCATCACTCCAGCGGAGCAGCAGCAAGCCGCGATCGACGCGTTAACCGATCAGCTTGCTGCGGAACTGAAGACCATCCTGACGCCTGCTCAGCGGTCACGACTGAATCAGCTTCAGCGACAGGCCCTCGGTGCTCGGATGGTGTTGGACCAAGACGTGCAGCGGCAGTTAAAAGTCACGGCCATGCAGATGGCAAAGTTATCCGACCTGTTTGCAAAATCAGACAATCGATCGAGAGAACTTCAGCAGTCATTGAGCGAAGGCGAGAGGACGGCCAAGGAGGTGCAAGAGGAACTCTCGGACCTCAAAGAGAGCGAAGTCAAAACCGTCGTTGAATCGCTGACCGTTGAGCAGCGTAACGCTCTTGCCCCGTTAACGGGCGAGCCATTCGATTTCACATCCCTCAAACGATCCTATCCGCTTGCACCCGAGTTGAATGCGGACGGAGTGACATGGGTCCAAGGAGGCCCACTTCGGTTAAGTGACTTGCGAGGCAAGGTGGTGGCCCTTCACTTTTATGCATTCCAATGCATCAATTGCCGGCGCAACCTGCCACACTATGCTGCATGGCATCGCGATTACGCCGATCGTGGGCTTGTGGTGGTGGGTATCCAAACACCGGAAACGTCCGCCGAACGAAGTTTGGATCAGGTCCGATCGGCTGCAAAGAGCGAGGGGATTGAATACCCCGTGATGCTCGATGCCGATTCCAGCAATTGGAAAACTTGGGGTAACACAATGTGGCCAACCGTCTACCTGATCGATAAAAAAGGGTTCATCCGCCGATGGTGGCAAGGTGAAATGAATTGGCAAGGGACCGAAGGCGAGAAGCAAATGCGAGCAACGATCGAAGAACTGCTTCGGTCGTAACGGTTGGGTGGGTTGGTTGGATCCAGCGGTTGCCATCGGTGTTCGAAGCGAGAGGAATTGAGGGTCGCGAACCGGTGTTTCATCAATAGGGTGTACAATTCCATAGCAGCCCCCCCTTTTTTCCAGCAACCCATCGAATGTCGCCCATGTCCCATCCACTCGATCGCTTACGCGGCAGCCACTGCCTTGTCACCGGTGGTGCCGGCTTCATCGGATCCCACCTCGTCGATGGACTGCGTGCCGCGGGAGCCACGGTCCGAGTGCTCGATAATTTCAGTACCGGATTCAAACACAATCTTGTGCATACGGAATCGGATGACGGCGTCGACGTGATCGATGGCGATGCATCCAACCGTGATGACGTCGCAGCAGCGGTCGAGGGGATCGATTACATCTTTCATCACGCAGCGATGGCCAGCGTGCCACGAAGCATCCGTGAACCGGCGCTGTGTCATGCTTGGTGCGCGACCAGTACCGTTGAGTTGTTGCACGCGGCCGCGTCGGGCGGCGTCAAGCGGTTGGTGCTGGCATCGACAAGTGCTGCCTACGGCGATTCCCCCTTTGTTTCAAAACGCGAATCGGATCCGGTGGCCCCCTTGTCACCCTATGCCGCTGCCAAGCTTGCGGCCGAAGCCTATTGCAATGCGTTTCATCAGAGTTTCGAGATTGAAACGGTGGTGCTGCGCTACTTCAATGTGTTCGGACCGCGACAAGATCCCCAAAGCGAATACAGCGCCGTCATTCCGCGGTTCGTTGCGAAGATCTTGTCCAACGAAAAACCGATCATTTTCGGTGATGGCGAGCAATCTCGAGACTTCGTCTTCGTCGGCGACGTTGCTAAGGCAAACATGTTAGCGGCGACCACGGATGCCGCGGCCGGAGGGACGTTCAACATTGGTCGCGGTGAACGAACCTCGCTGCTGACCTTGTTGAACCTGTTACGTGGAATTCTTGGGCAAGGGATCGATCCGGTGCATGAACCCGCCCGGATTGGCGACGTCCGAGATTCGCTCGCCGATATCAACGTCGCGCGAAGCCGCTTGGGGTTCGATCCCGAAGTCTCGATCGAAGAAGGACTGCGGAAAAGTATCGACTACTATCGAGACCTCTTTCGGTGAGCCTCGCCAGAATCAATTCGCGGGCGTGCCCATCGGTTCCTCGCGTCCGATCCCCTTACCGGAATCGAAACGGCTTTTTCGCGGACATCGTCGCTGGCGTCGTCATTCATCTTCGCGCTTGGTAATGGACCACCCCTTGAATTGAGCGACTCGACGAAGTGCTAAAAAGGTGAGCGTTGAGATGGAGATAACGGTGATGCAAAAGACCATTCCCGTTGCGCGGTCAAGACCATTCCTCCTGACGATGGCCATGCAAACAAGATAGGCGACTCCGCCACCCGCGATGAGAGACAGTAAACTCACGATCCAACCCACCAACGAGAACCGACTGAAATCGATATCAAGTTCGTTGATCGCTGCGCCGATTCTCTCGGGGATGCCTAACTTGTCAGTCATGCTGCTTTGTCGACCTTCATTCGAAAAACCCGAGCGATTGCAGGAACTGATCCATGTCACGTACGGTCTCATCGTATCGTTTCGTGTTAAAAAACCCATGCGCGTCGTTTTCGTAAAGGCGCAGTTCGCAACGAATTCCCAGTTCCTGCATCTCCTGCTGGAACCGTTGTGCTGTCTTGACAGGAACGAGTTTGTCTTGGGTGCCAAACATGACCAACGTGGGTGGCATGTCCGCGCTCAAGTTGTGTAGCGGTGAAAAGTCCTTCCAATAGTCCTTGACACGTTCGTATCCATATCCGTCGGGACCGTTGTCAAACACGGGGTTGAACAGAACGAGAGCACGAGGGCGGCAGGAGACGGTGGTGTCTTCGCCAGGCTCATTGATGTTGCTGGCCGTTGCCGTCGTGGCTGCAACATGACCTCCCGCCGACCCACCGCCGGCAGCAATCCATTCGGGATCGATACCCAATTCATTGGCATGGCTGCGAATCCATCGCAGCGCCGATTTGCCATCCTGCACGCATTGCTTGGGTGTTGTCTTGTGTCGTGATGCGGTGCGGTAGTCCGCACAAATCGCAACCAATCCGTGCTCGGTTAAGTGGCGACTTTGAGCATAGAATTGTGCAGGTGTTCCGCCGTTCCATCCGCCACCAAAGAAGAAGACGATGGCT
Organism: Novipirellula artificiosorum; assembly: GCF_007860135.1. NCBI lineage: Bacteria > Pseudomonadati > Planctomycetota > Planctomycetia > Pirellulales > Pirellulaceae > Novipirellula > Novipirellula artificiosorum. The sequence continues at coordinate 435,038 of NZ_SJPV01000007.1, read as the reverse complement.
TTGCGTTTTCCCTTCACACCGTCCTCGTCGCTTGGCCGGAACACGTGCAGCATCAACTCAGCATTGTCGACGTTTTTGTAGGCGATTTTTTCATCCGGTTCAGGCTTCTCAGCTGGTGGAGCGGCCACCAAAAAAGTCAGGGAGCACAAAAGAGAGAAGCAACCGGAGAGGGTGGAACGAAGGAACATCGCGGTTTCGAATCCGTAAGAGTTATGGAAAATGTATACCTCAACACAACCGAATGACCACGATTGTATCAGAACCTTTGACTCTAAAGAGTGCCTTTACGCCCGCTGGCGTTGTATTCCAAAGCCAAGGGTCGCGCCAGCGGTAAGGGACGATCGACCCCGAAGGGATCATTTGCTTCCTCAGGCCCCCGGATGCGCGATCCGGGGCTAATTGCCAAAATGCCTTCGGCATGATCTGAACACAAATCCCGCAGTAATCCAATCGAAGTCACAAGAGCTTGTACAAGGAACGGCATCGAGCCCCAACCCAAAACTTGATCCTGGCCAGAGCGTTAGGATTTCTTCTTTTTTCGCTTTGCGATGCGTTCCATCTTCTTGACGTCTTCTGCTGCGACGACCCAGCCGCGACAAACGGGGGATCCGCATTGGCATTTGGGGACTCCTTCAAATGCGGTCCAGCGGTAATCGAATGTGATCTGTGTTTCCGCCTCAATGTTGCAAATCGCAACCAACCCCATGGTCCATTTCGTGAGGTGCACAAGCTCACAATTCGGGTCACACGAATGGTTCAAAAAAGCTGCGGGAATGGCGGGTTCCAAGAACCAATCCTTGTTGACCTCCATCACATAACTGGAGCCATCGTAGTTTTTCTGACTTAGTAATTGGCCATGCACTTCGATAACCAATTCGCCAGGCAAGAATTGACGTTGCGCGAAGACCCCCGAACCGTACTTGCCGATTTTGCCAACTGCCACATCGTTATCGTGGTAATCACGATACCCGTGATTTTTGTCCAAAATCGCCTGCAACTTTTTGCGGCGTTTCTTATCAAGCGGCGTCATGGTGTGGCTTCAATCGATGTGTCGGATAAGTGGTCGTAAGGCGAAAAGTAGCGTGCCAAGCCAAGACCGTCAATCGTCGTTCACGACTCGAGCCAGCGGTGAACCTCGGTTGGTTTGGGCAAATCGCATTGCCGAAACTTCCGAGTTCGACCGTCTGCGTCATCATACAGCAACATCGTTGCCGCCGAGAGTTCAGACGCGATCGGCGAGTCAATCAACATGGAAGAATCCGATGCGTTCATGCGTCCAAGGACTCTCAACTCCAAATCATGCTGCGACGCGCGTGGTAACCAACGCGAGAGTGTCTCGGCTGATCCGCACACGAGACACGCGAACACATTCACGCCGGGACCGTCTCGCAAGCAATCCTGTAACGCCACCGATCCGCTGACCGACCCGCCCGCGGCGTCGAGCGAGAAATTGAAGGATTCCTCCTGTCGCAAATCGCGGAACCGTTCCATCGGATCAATCACCGCCACGACGGGGGGCCAAACCTGCTCGGCTTCCATTCGTGATTGAACCAAATCACGAAGCGAAACCATTTCGGACTCGGCGTCACGCACCTTCACCGACTTGAAGTTGATACCGGATTCCGCCATCCAGCCGTTCAAGGATTCGCCGTCATCGACGCGGTTACCGTCAAAGTAAACCACTTCCAACTGGGAATTCGATTTCTGAAAACTTGCCAAACAGGTCGCGACGACGGCGCTTCGCGATTCAGGCGGAGCGATGAGCAGCAAATTGCGCCCCGTATCTCGTGTCAACTTGACGAATACGGGAGGACCAATCTCGACCGCTTCGCCCAGCAACCCGTGCAGCGAAAGGTCCGGCGCTGCGCCGGGCGACGCAACCGGTTTTGCTGCGGAAGCAAGCGCCTCGGTCCAGCGGCATGGACGGTTCCCTTCGAACACCACTGCCGGCGGTAACGATCGGGCGTACTTTGCATCTCGCGACTCAATGACCTGCAACAAATCTCGATGGGCTTCGTTTGACAGCCAAGCGACTTGAAAAGGCTGATTGCCTTCGATCAGTCCACCTGCGTCGTTGTAGATTGCTTCTCCTGGACGATTGATCAGCCGCGCGGCGGTGTTGTCATCCGCCAGGATCAAAGCGGCATCCGATTCGCTACATTGCATTGCGATTCGAACCGCCATTTGCCCAAGCGTCGCACGCGGCAGAGAATAGGCTCCGGCTAACGATTGACTGCTGAGCACCACGTGCATCCCGAAAGATCGACCTTGTCGGACCAAGCGATCGAGCAACATCGCACAATCACCTGCCAACCGGTCGTCTCGGACGAAAAGCTCCTGAAACTCGTCGATCACCAACATGATCCGAGGCATCGTTTTGCGAGCCGATCGACGATACTCAGCGAGTTCTTGCACACCAACGGCACGGAATTGTTCACCACGATGTTGCAGTTCCGAATCAAGACGCTGCAGCACACTGCGGCCGAATTCACGCTCGCTCTCGATTCCGATGACCCGGGCGTGTGGGAAACTGGCATCGGCGTAGGGTTTAAACTCAACCCCCTTCTTAAAGTCCAAAAGGTAGAATTGCAATTCGTCTGGCGTGTAGCGGTAGGCGCCTGAGGTGATGATCGCATGCAGCAGGGTGCTCTTGCCCGACCCCGTCTTTCCCGCGATCAAAACGTGCTGCCGAACGCCTTCACCGAGATCGAGATCGAGATGACGGTTTGCCCCTTGACTGCCAATCGGGATTTCGATCCCGTCGGCGGTCGAACCCGATGCCGCTTCGTCATCCTTTAAAATACTACCAAGCGGAATCTCAACGCGCGAAGCTGCGACCGCAGCTTCACCCACGTTGGTCACAAGCGCGTCTCGCAGTCGCGCGGGCGGCGACTCCCAAGACTCGAAGGGCAACGATTCCAATCCGTCCGTTTTGAGATGCCAATTTCCTTCAGAGTCCGCGTCAATCTGTAAGACCTTTTCCGAATGAGGCATCGGCATGTCGGTTGGCCACGGCTTCGATTGATCGCAAACCAATACGACGAAGACACCACATCGCAAACCGCTCTCGATCAAGGCTTGAAGATGCTTGTAGCCCTCGCGGTTAAGCCCTTCCGGAAATCCAATCGCAGCGATAGCACGGTAAGGTTCCGCCATCGAACCGGCCAATGCGTTGTAGTCTTCGATTCGCTGGAAGCGATCACGAAGGCTGGCCTGCAAGACATCTTCCACATGTTGAGACAGCTCACTGAGTCGCTCGTTGATTTGTGCATCGCTTGTCCAAACACGATGCCCCACAAGGGAGGGATCATGGTCGGCGAGCGCCATAAAGCTGGTAAAGTTCTGGCCTCGTCCGAGAGGATCGATCAGGGTCAGCTTGCACCTGGCGGCCGGGGTTCCGGTCAGCAGTCGCCAAAGCACTTGATGGGCCATTTCGATCGCACCGGCCATCGAAGAGGGGGGTGCCGTGATCACCAGCGCGCTATGCAATCGTCGATGCAGGACCACGGGCAACGCTTCGGGGACGTCGACCTCCGTGATCGCTGCACGAACCTCGCTGAGAGGACGATCTTGCTCGTCATGATCGGCCCCACGATCTTCCAGCACCGACCGCAAACTTTCGCCAACGCGCAGTGTTCCAATCGGGATAAAATCGGTTCCATCGGCGGGTGAAGCGTGTTGCTCAATGACCTGTTGCCAAGCCGGAAACCGTCGCCGAACGTGTTGCTGGATCTCGTCGATCCGGGCCAATCCGCCTCGCACTCCGTGTTCAAGTCGGCGGACCAAATGGGTCCGCTCACGCTCGCGCTGAGCCGATGCCAATTGACGCCGATGATTGAGCTGTTGATCCACGTCGGCCAACTCAACCGAAATGTGCTGAGCAACGGCATCCGCCTTGCCGTGCATCGTTTCGGACATCTGATGACGCTCGGTTTTGAATCGCTGATTCTCAGTCTGCAGCGATTCAATCAGTGCGATTCGAGCATGTTCACGTTCAATTTCCAGGGCTGTTTCGAGCTGTTGCAATTGCTCGTTTTTCCACCGTACGGCCATGGCCAAATGGTTGTTTCGCGTTGAAAGCAAGTCGGCCTCCGAGTCCGACGCGATTCTCGCCGCGATGCCACGCCCCTGGTCCGCGCTGCGATCCGCGGCTTGGAGGATCCGTTCCACCGCTGGGTAAAGCTGCCGCGTCATCTTCTTTAAAGGCCACAGGAACACAAAGAAGACGAGGAAGCCAATCACCACCGCAAGGGCGACACCGCCCATAATCGTTACCCAAGGCGGCCTTGGGCCAAACAGAAAAACAAGGATCGCCCACAACACGCAGACGATTGCCACGCAGGAGGGAAGGATGTACGAATCGACGACCTTCGATGCCAATCCCGCATGCATTTGTTGAGCAACCGATCGGCATCGTTCGGTCAAGTGGTGAATCGCTTCAATGGATTCGCCCACGGATTTCGGTACCGCAACGCCCAGATCGTCATCGGAAGAATCGGCTGGAGGCAGATCGGGCAAATGATCAAGACGCTGGATCGTCAGTTCTCTGACCGCTGCGACTTCGGTATCGATGGCATGCAGTGAACGGTCGATCTCCGCAACCTCGCGATCCCGTTGTTGGCCGGGACGATCCTTGCGTTTGTCGTATTGATGTTGAATTGCATCGCAGCGCGCGACATACTTCCGCTCGATCGCCTCTTTTCCTTCAGCGGTTTTCCGACGATAGACTGCGGTTAGCCGATTCTGTTCCTGGCGGTTTTGGATCGCAAACGACTCGTACCGCCCAATGAGTTTCTCATCCGCATCGTCCCACGCTTGCAGCATTTCGCGGCGTTCGGATCGGCAATCCGCGGTCTTCTCGGTTCGAACCGCCAGCAGTTCTTTCTCAAGTTCGCTGGATTGATCCGCCTGGGTTTCAAGCAACGCGTGATGGTCGTGAAGGCTGGACAGAAACCGTTGCGACAACGCCGCAAGCAACCGCTGTTGACGTCGCGGATCGAGTAGTCCGGTGGGGCGTACGGAGGAATCTTTCATGCTGGATCGTGCAAGAAGTCGAAGACATCATTGTTGCGGCACGCCAACCATTCTAGTCGAACGTTCCGCCGGGCGGGTTATCATCACGAAGCGTGTCATCCGAACGGCGAATCACATCGCAAAACTCATTCAACGCAGCACTGAACCGGTTCAAGCTCGGTCCAAGTGACGACAAATGCTCCTGCTCGAAGCTTCGGCATCGATCGTCGAGCCACTGCTCTTTCGCGTCGGCCCACATTCGAGCGAAATCGATGAAGTCGCGTTTGAGCCGATTCTCTGCATCTTGCACGGGCCCGAGTTTGAAGGCCATGACTGTTTCCTTCCTTTTCTCACACTATTCGATATTACTGGGCGGGTTGAACGTCCGAAGCATCTTGCGCCCTTTGTAGAGATTAAACAGGTCGCCGGGACGGAGCGGTCGAACTCGTCCCGCAATCGGCTGGTCGATCGTTTCCAATGCATCGGTCACGACCACACACTCGGTTCCGTCTCGCTTTGCGGACAAGACCCCCGCTTGCTCGTCCAAGAAAAACCCAAGCAATTCGGGTTTGATCTCTTCGTATCCCAATTGATCGAGATGTTTGACGTAGAGCCCCATGGCTCGATGCTGAGCCTCATTGAATTGGGACGCGGGGACCGCGAAGATCTCTTCATGCTCGGCATGCCAACCGGCGTAGATCGCGTAGATGTCGTCCACCGGCAAGTCGGCCACGTCCGCCGACATCGCAAACACGACGGGGCCGGTAATTCCAACGTTGCTGTATTGTTTGTCACCGAAGTTGTATTCGAATCGAACCAAATGTACATCCATTCGTTCTGTGAAACTGGGCCACATCATTCGACGCGTCTCAATCACTTCCACCCCCGTTGGTGGCACCCCCATTTGTTGAGGCTGAGTCAACCAGAGTGACATTTCGGCTTCCGCCGTCGCGGCTTCCAATCGCATTTCTGGTTCAACGCTTTCACCCAATCCAAGTTCGTCGGCATATTGGATCGCCCGCAATCGCGCAGCGGGGTCCGCCGTCAATTCCAACAATCGCTTTTTACCCATGTCATCGCCGAGCATCGCTAACGCACCCGCTGCCTCGCATTGAACGCGACGATGCTTCAACTCAATGGTTTGGTTTAACTTTCCAATCGATGAAGCGTCACCGATCAGCCCCAATGCATCGCAGAGCGAAACCGCCAATGCAACCGCTTCACCCAGGGTCGCTTGGACCGTTTCGACATCGTCACCAAACGCCCTGGGGTTCGCCTCAAAATGGCCCAACCGTCCGCTCACTTCACCGAGCAAATGATTCAGCATGGCCACCTGCTCTGCGGCCGGATGCGGCTGGACCTTGCGAGCTCGCACCAAATAGTTGCCGAGATCCAACACCGGAGCTGCCAAGGAGGGATGCTGCAGACATTGCATCACTTTGGGGAACACCCAATTGATTTGCCAATCGGCGTGCTGCATCAACGGACTCAGCGCAAACGCGGCATCGAGCCATTTGCTCGGTGGCGATTGAATCATCAAATCCATCAGAATCGACAAGGATTCCCGTGACCGAATCATGGCCAACAGCTGCAGCAGCAAATGCCGATTCGGCGTCAACGGCGGCAGCGCCGGGTAGAGACGCTCGATCCATTGCGGGTTCAATTCATGCAGCGATTTTCCGAGCGTTTCTCCAGCCCGCCTCAGCATCAGCGTATGAATTAGATGCAACAATCCGCCGAGAATCGCAGGATCGCTGTTATGAAGTGGACCGGGCGAACTTGGCGATCCGATCTGGTTGCACAACTCCGCAATCAGATCCGCTCCGTCGTGTTGCCCACCCTCAGCGATTTCTCGCAGGCGCCATCCTGCGGCCACCGGATCCGCAGAAGGTCCAAGCAGGGAAGTGAGTGTGTCGGTATCGTTTTGCAATGGAATGGTCTTCTCTGTCTTGTTGGATCAACGCCAAGTCGAAAGCCGTTGGCGCTCGGCAGTCGCTTGCTCCCTAGGGCCTGACCGATTCGCCACGAGCGTGCCGGGCGAGTGTGTCTTGGTACTTTTTCTTGCCCTCTTCAACGCTCTTGCGGATCGCCCTCGTGCTCTCTTCGCTTTCCCGGCGCAAGTCGGCGATCATTTCCAGTGATTCGATTTGGAATCCGCTAATCGCATCGACCAGTTTTTGAACCGATTCGGGGTCGATGGTGCTGCCGTAGCCAGCCTTCAATGCAGCGCGTTCGAGGGACCGGCCAAGCGTAGCGACATCCTCAAGCCCCTTGTTCACGCCATCTTTCATCGCCTCGGTCGCTTGCGTGACTTCGTGCAACCCATGTTGGCTGGTGTAAACCGTTCCAAGAATCGTAAAGACATGTTCGTTAGTCGTAAAGAACGTTACAGCACGGCGATAGACGCGTTCCTTAACATCGTGGGTTTGTTTTAATTTCGTGATCAGCGTTTCGCCTACGTCGTAACCAATCTCCAAATTCTCGGCGATATCCTTCAACAACTGATAGGTCTCGTCTTCTTTTTCGAACTTGAAGCGGGCTTCATCGCGAGCGAGTTCCAGCTTGCTTTTGCCACCTTCGTCGGTGCCCGTGTACTCATCCAGCGCCTTCTGGGCACTGGCCAAGCCATCTTTAGCATCTTGGAAGATCGGACCGTGCTTGTCTTGCAACTCTCGCGACAGCACTTCGGCTTCCTTCAACGCAAAACGGAAATCGATGTACGCTTCCATGATCGCGTCTTCACGGCGGAGCGCTTCTTTGGTGTCCTTGGCAACATCGCTGTAGACCTCGACGATTTTCTCAAAGCGATCATTGGGTGTGCCGCGACGAATCTTCATCCACCAATTGGATACTTTCTCGGTGCCGCTAATCTTACCGTCATCCAGTTGCGAGATCAGTCGTTTACTGTCTTCTCGAACCGAATCGAACATTTGCGAAATGTCCATGTATCGGTTGCCAATCTGGATACTCTCGACGTTCTCACGCACCAACGCGTTGAAGGAGCTCATGTGTTTGATCACATCGGCGATTGCGACCACTTTACCTTCATCAAGGTATCGGACTTCCTCGAGCAGCGAGATCAGTTCTTGGGGGGCCTCATTTCCGGTCTGGACACCAAATTTCTTCAGGACCACCAAAGCGCGATCAAGGTACTCTCGCATGGAATTCGTGTCGCGTTCCGCCGCGACTTCCATGGCGGTTTTGGTGACGGTTCGGCTTGGCTGCGATGCAGACGCTTGAGCTTGGTCGGACATACCGTGAAATCTCCACAAGTGAAGGCGTCGAACACGCCGAAAAAGAGAAGGGATCGATTGAGCATAGGGTACGGCGAAACGCCGTCGAAGGCAATCGTGCCCCCCGGTACTCTTCAAGTCTTGGCAATCCGCTAGAATGACGCTTCTTAGGATCGCTCGATCCATCATGGTCCGTGCCCGACTTGGCTGTGGTTTCCAGCCGCAGAATGAGGGCAGGCTGTCCACGCCACTCATGGATCGTGCGGACGTTGATGGATTACATTCTACCGAAAATCCCCGTTTTCACTCGCCGTGTGCCGACATGCCAAACCTTGCCCAAGCCCAGCAACCCGCACCCAAAAAATCGAAATCGATCTCCGACATCGAACTGCCAGGGCAAAACCTGACGCTTGAGGAAACGCTGCGGGTGATGGACGTCGCTCGCGAGCTCCGCGATCGACGCGAAACGGCCGAAGAGATGTTTCGCCGCGATGATATCCGATCGGGGCTTCGCGAGAAATTGATGCGGACCGCACAAATCACGGGCGATAAAGTAACGGAGGTGGAAATGGATGCCGCCATCGACCAATACCTGGCCACCGTCCACACTTACCAGGATCCGCAACCAGGATTCAAAAACGTCTTAGCTCACTTGTGGGTTTGGCGAGATCGGATCGCCATCGCAGCCGGGACGCTTGCGGTCGCCGCCGGTGGTTTGTGGTTTCTTTTCGGTTAAGCCGTGCTTGAAAAGTCAAAGTCCTCTTGAAAACGCAAAGTTGATCTATGCCTATTTCAGGTCCCGTCGTTCATCAACAATTAATGGACGCCTATTCAAACGCACAAGTTCGCTTGGAGCAGGAACGAACGCTGCAAGATTCGACCAAGCAGCGTGATGACCTCGAGGATTCCCGTGGTGAGGCGCTCGTGAAGTTGGCAGAGCACTACTTGCCGGAGCTCAGTACAGAGGCCGTGCGTAAAACATGGGTTGAGGTGCGCTCGGATCTGGCACAGGTCCTGAGAAGAAAAGAGCAAGAGACCACTCGAGTTCGAGGCCAGTTGTCGGACGCGAATGAACGTCGGCACCATTTGGAAGCAGAGCTGATGGGGGTTAATTCTCAGTGCGACGATGCGGTGGAGCAAATGCAGGAGGTTTCCGACCAGGTTGAACAAGAACTGCGACAGTCGGCTGAGTTCGTGACGTTATCGGACCGGGCCGCAAAAGCAGAAGCAGCTTTGGAGCGAGCGGAAGCAAACTTGCAAGAGATCGACCAAGATGCCGCCAGAAAGTTGCCAGCTTACGAACAGAGCACTCTGTTTGGGTACCTGAAAGACCAAAGTTTTGGAACCAGTCAATACGGCAAACGCGGACTCACGCGGCGGATGGACCGATGGCTAGCTCGGTACATCGACTACAGCAAGGCAAAGCAAGGTTACGATTTTCTAAAGAATACCCCAGAGCAGATGCGAGAGATCATCGCACAGGATCGTCAGTCGCTTGATGTGGTGATGGCGGAGTTGGAACGTCATCGGGATCGTGTTGCCACACAGAAAGGGTTGCCCGATGAAGTGAATCGGGTCCATCAGGCACGCGAGCGTCGTGACGAGAAGATCACGGAGGTCGATGCAGCGACCGAGCAGACACGGCAAATTGAGTCGCAGTTGACCGACTTGGAAGATCCTCGCGGGCCCTACTACCGGGAGGCGATTTCCGTGTTTCGCAATACGCTTCAACGATTCGACACTCGCGAATTGAGCCGGCGTGCTCGCCAGACGGCAGAGTTGTCGGATGACCAGATTGTTGCAGGATTGATCGGTGCCGATTCCCAGCTCAATCGTTTAGACCAAGAAGTACAGCAACAGCATGAACGAGCCTTGCACATGCAGTCGATGATGAATTCGCTTGGCCAGTTGATCCAGCGGTTCCGCGCACTGCAGTTCGATTCAGCTCGCAGCCAGTTTGTTGGAACGCTGGACGTGACCGACGCGTTATATCGGGCCCAAGACGAACAGGATGTCGAAGACTTGTGGCAAACGATTCGCTCAGCTCAGCGATGGGGCCCGAACGCGATGGAACAAATCACTCGGGTTGCAACCCATCCGATGACTCAAGTGCTGATCAACGCGATGGCGCACGCGGCTGGCGGAGCCCTTGAAGCCCACGCCCGACGAGCCGGGCATCGACGCGGCCGAAGATGGTGAACGCGATTCTCTTATTCGAACAGCACGCCCGCATATCCGACAACACGACTCTTGTCGCCAGAGACATCGGCCGAAGTCGCATAAGCGATCTCCGTGTACCTCGCTTGTACCTTCATGGCTTTTAAGGTCAACAACACCAATGCAGCCGGGATTTGGCCGCACATGCTGATATTGTGCTCGGCACATACCTTGAGCAGCCCCTCGGGATCGAGCCGTTGCAATGGGTCGAGTGCCATTCGATCACGCCGTCGGTTCTCGGTATCGTCGGCAAAATGGTTCATGTCACTGCTAATGACCAGCAAGGGAAGCTTGCTCATGGATTGCAAACAATTCGCCAACTCGGATGCCGCATCCGTCAATTCTTGGATCGAACCGCCGGACATCGCGATTGCAGCCACCTTCGTTTGCGGGGCAAAGCGATACAACAGCGGCAATTGGACTTCGATTCCATGTTCTCGGCGGTGTGCGGCAGCATCGAGTGCCATGCCGGAAACGCCATCGGCGATCCGTTGCGCTAACTCAACGTCACCTCTCAGCGATGCGGAGTCCGACAATTGCCATTGGTCATGCGGGGCAACCGCCCAATCAACCCCGTCGGCAGTGTGTTTCGGTCCGATGATCAAGACGGTCTCGGGCAACTCGACTCTCCGCCACACCTCGGCTGCAATGCGACCGGAGTAGCGGAGTCCCGCATGAGGCACCATCGCGGCGGCGACGGGACGCTTCTCGACGGAATCGAAACCCTCGATGATTTCGTCAACCTGTTGTTCACGATCCTTATCCGATGCGGCATAGAAAGTACCGGCGACCGCCGCAGGACGCGAGCTAATGGTTGGGATCGCTTTGGGACCCTGGGATGCTGCAATCGCGGAAGCATTCGAGTCACAAACGACCGAGTAGACTTGAGTGACGCCCTTGCGGAACGGTTCGGCCGCCAACGTCGTCTGTAACAACGTGACAGCATCGGTCGACGTATCGTAGCAGATCGACCAGCGACGATTTTCCAGAGCCACAAGCGCCCGTCGTTTACAGTCGATTTCCGACAGCTCGCACTGCGAATCGGTGCCATGATGAATGGCGGAACTCAGAATCGCCAATCGAACGTGCCAACCATCATCGGTCGCTTCCGCCACCAGCGATCGTGCAGCGTTTTGAGTCATTTGGAAAAGCGTTGATTGAAGCGGAAGGAGGTCCCTCAGGGAAAACTGCGTCCAACTCTTCGATTTTGGCCACTGTTTGTGAACCACTTCCAAAACGATTCCGAGCACCGAAACGTCGTTGACATCACTGGCATAGTAGCATGGAGTCGCTCCGGTATGCAGTGCGACCAAATTCGCTTCGACCCAATCCGCTAAACGTTGCACTTCGGTTGGATTGAGAACAGAAGCGTCTTGGCACGGGCGATCCTCCTCGTTGATGTAAGGACCGCCAAACTCGATTCCATCGAAGACGTCAATCCTTGCGTCACGACTCTGCCAACTCGCTGGCGGTAATCCGGCTTTCGTGCAAACGGCGTCTAGGAATTGCTCCGCATTCCAGTTGCGTTCGGTTGCAACCACGGGCAACAATAAACCCGCTTGCTTGCCCATGCGAATTCGCAGCCCCTGTTTACCAATCTCAATCGCATCGGCGCGTGCTGCGCCTTTCGCACCAATCGGTCGTGACGGACCCAGAATCGAAAATGAAACGGTCAAGTGAGGTAATTCGACCGCCGCGATCGGGGCCATTCGGGGGTCGTGTTTTGCGGTACGGTTTGCAGCCTCGACGATGGCATGGCCGAGTGGCACTTGGGATCCCAGCGAACCACAGCATCCTCGCAACGTCTCGCCGCGACGAAGCGTCACAAAGATGCCTGCAATCGGCCGATCTGCCAAATCGCCAAGATCGTCGCGAACATCAATGGTCTCGTTAAAAACCGCAGCAGTGACCAACCGACATGCGACCCGGTGGATCCGGATCCGTTCATCGGTGGTGAAGAACAAATCGTCGCTTGGTGCCGAAGCCGTTTCGTTCGCTTTGGTCTCCATGCCTTGATCCTCGGGCTCGAGTTGGTCGGTAAGATTGACGATGCGGTTGATTTGGATCGGTAAACGACGCTGGCCCCATGATCCAGGCCGGTCGTCGAAGAAGCCGGCGATCGTGAACTGGCACTTCCCGCATCGGTTCTGGTCCAGCGTGTAGCTTTCGATTTGGTGCCAATCACGGCGAATCAGCATTTCGCCACACGACGGACACGAGGTGCTTTGCCGCTGGACGTCATGAACGTTACCGACATAAACGTACTTGAGTCCCGTTTGTCGAGCCAAGTCGTATGCCCTGACCAATGTCTCTAGCGATGTCCGTGGCCGATCGTTCAGTCGATAATCAGGATGGAACGCCGTAAAGTGAATGGGAACGCTGTCACCCACATTCTCCAAAATCCAATCGCACATCTGCCGCAATTCATCCAACGAATCGTTTGCGTGGGGAATGATCAAGTTCGTCAATTCGACCCAACAATCGGTCTCGCGGCAAACATAGCGGATCGTATCAAGAACGGGATCCAGGTGTGCGCCGGTGAGCCGATAGTAGAACGCTTCGCTGAAGCCTTTTAAATCGATATTGGCTGCGTCCATGACCTCGTAAAAATCGCCACGAGCCTCGGGTGTGATGTATCCCGCCGTGACGGCAACCGTTTTCAGACCCAGGGCATGGCACGACACGGCGGTATCGATGGCATACTCCGCCCAAATGACGGGATCATTGTACGTAAACGCGACGCTGCGACATCCGTGTTCCGCAGCAGCGGCAGCGATTTCGTCTGGCGATGCAGCCGCACTCGCCCGATCGACTTCTCGGCTTTTCGAAGAATCCCAGTTTTGGCAGAACTTGCATCCGAGGTTGCACCCGGCCGTGCCGAAGCTTAACACCGGAGTTCCCGGATAGAAATGATTCAGTGGCTTCTTTTCGATCGGATCGATACAAAACCCAGTGCTCCGACCATAGGTGTCGAGAACCATTTGGCCATCGCGATTGACTCGCACAAAACAGAAACCGCGGTCCCCGGGCTTCAAGCGACATTCGCGAGGACACAGCCTGCAGTGAATGCGTCCATCCGACTGAGACGTCCAGTAGCGACCGGGGTAGTCCGCGAACGAGGGATTCGAAACCTGAGGTAAGCCCGTGATCATGGCATCACTCCGTGATGAATGCGTTCCACTGAAAGCTTGTGAGTGGTCTGCCGCAGCTGTCGCGTGTCTCTGAGATCCATTGTAGTGCGAACGCCGGACGCAGTGTGGTTTTGGCTTGCGCGGGCGGACTGGCACCTATTCTTCCGCCTGCGATCGGTAGTAATGCCTTGGTACATAGCGGCCAGCTCGATCGGCTTGGTAGTGCCGCTTGATCACGGTTTCGAATTCGGCTCGCGTCCGCAAATGGGCGAAATCCAACCTGACCACCTCGTGTTCCGGATGGCTTTGAGAGTATTTGATAAAGAACTTTCGCATCAACAGCGGAGCACGATCCACGGTGTAGGTTTGTTCGCACAAGGAAAAATGCTCGCGCATCACTTCGGCTTGTTCACCAAGCGTCGGTGGTGGCGGCAACGGCTTGCCAGCCGCAAGTGCGGAGGCTTGGGCAAAGATCCACGGATTGCCGATTGCGCCGCGAGCGACCGTCACGCCGTCCACACCGGTTTGTTCGATCATCCGCCCGCAATCCTCGGCCGAAAACAAATCGCCACTGCCTAGGATCTTGATCGAATCGCCAACATGCTGCTTCACCTCGGCAAGAAAGCCCCACCGGCTCGGGCCGACATAACGTTGTTGGACGGTTCGTCCGTGGATGGTCGCTGCCGCCAGTCCCGCATCCCGGGCTCCATCGAGAATCTCGAAAAATGCGTCCCGGGACTCCGACGAATCATCCATTCCACGGCGCATTTTGACGGTTACGGGAATGGAATCGGGTACCACATCACGGGTTCGCCGCAAGATTTCAATGGCAACAGAGGGCTGTGACAAGTGGAAGCCACCGCGACATCGGCCGAGCACCTTTTTAACAGGACAGCCAAAATTGACGTCGATAATGTTGAATCCCGCTTCGACCAATTTCATCGCGCCAGCGGAAAACTGCTCCGGCTCTGCCCCCATCAATTGCCCCCCCACCGGCGACTCATCGGGGTGGATATCGAGAAAGTGCTTCGTCTTTTGGCGTTTGCTCAGCGCCAGCAAGAACTGGTCGAGCATGACCTCGCAAACCGTGTAGCTAGCCTGATGGCGACGCGCAATGACCCGCATCGGCAGGTCGCTGTATCCCGATAGCGCAGCCTGGACGACCGGAAATCCGATCGACACAGTGCCGATTTCGAGCGAGCGGGTTGGCGATGGTTGCATTTGAGATGACGTGCTCCTACCTTGATGATTGCTGCGCGGCTCTTCGCTGGCAACCACCATCACCCTCATACCCCAAAAAGCGTTCGAATGTTAAGTTCTCGCAGCCTCGGATCGTCACTGGTTTCCGCGCTGGTCGCGATATTTTTCATTTCTCATTCGTGTACTGAAGCGAAAGATTCCTCCTCGATGAACATTACCACCCAACCCTTTGGCAAAACCGAAGTGGGCCGCGAAGTCACTCGGTACATTCTGACCAACTCGCTCGGCAACAGCGTCTCGGTGATGAATTGGGGGGCGAGCCTGTTGGATGTCAACGTGCCCGATCGCGATGGAAACATGGCAAATGTCAACTTGATGTTCCCTACGCTTGATCGCTATCTCAGCGGTCACCCGTTTCTTGGAAGCACCGTGGGGCGGTTTTGCAATCGGATCGGCAATGCGTCGTTCACGATTGACGGCAAAAAGTACGAAGTGACCAAAAATAGCGGCAAACATCACATTCATGGCGGAAAAAAGAACTTTACCTATCAGTTTTGGGAAGGTGAAAGCTACCAGACCGACGATGCAATCGGCGTACGGTTTACGCTAGTGAGCCCCGATGGCCAAGAAGGCTATCCGGGGACCGTGTCGGTGACGACCGACTATGGCTGGAACGACAACAACGAATTGACCATCGCTTTCACCGCCACGACCGACGCCAAGACTCATGTGAATTTGACGAACCACAGTTACTGGAACCTGGGCGGTGTCGGCACCGGAACGGCGATGGATCACGTCGCGACCCTTCACGCTGACAAGATTCTCGATGTTGACGAAGACAAAATTCCCGGCGGGAAGTTCCGAGACGTCGAGGGCACCCCCTGGGACTTTCGCAGCCCGATGTCGTTTGCTTCTCGAATCGACCAGCTGTCGGCGACGGGCGGGTACGACGACTGCTACGCAATCCAAGGTGAGATTGGAACGCTCCGACCCGCCGCACGCGTGGTCGATCCTGATTCGGGCCGCGTGTTAGAAATCGAAACCACCCAGCCTGGCGTCCAGCTTTATACGGCAAACTATTTGCCAGGCAACGAACGATCCGCTGGTGCAGGCGGCCACGACGCGTTTTGCTTAGAGACGCAGCATTTTCAAAATGCACCGAACGTTCCCACTTTTCCCACGACCCTGTTGAAGCCAGGTGAAACATTGAACGAAGTGACCGTGCACCGTTTCTCGGTCGAGTGATTTGAACGCAATGTTTCGTGACAGGCAGGGTCCTTTCATTCCCAACCTGTTTCTCGCTCGATCCTACGATTTGGCGAGCTGCTGTTTGAAGAAGTCGATGGTTCGTTTCCAAGCCAACTCGGCCGCCTTCTCGTCGTAGCGAGGCGTCGTGTCATTGTGGAATCCGTGATTGACACCCTTGTAAACGTGCGACTCGAACGACTTCTCGTGCTCCTTCAAAGCAGCTTCGAAGGCAGCGGCGCCGGCCATGATGCGGCCGTCCAGTTCGGCATTTTGGATCAAGAGCGGCGCCTTGATTTTGGGGACATCGGCGGCATCCACCTGGCGTCCGTAGAAGGGAACCACCGCAGCGACGGTATCAGGAATTCGCACCGCCAACGTCAGCACCATTCCGCCGCCATAGCAGAAACCGACCGCTCCGACCCTTCCGGTGGACAACGGGTGTGTCTTCAACAGCTCGGCAGCGGCGATAAAGTCATGGACCATCTCTTCGCCATCTCGTTTCGCTTGCATCGCACGGCCCTCATCGTCGTTGCCGGGGTAGCCGCCCAGAGGCGTCAACGCGTCAGGGGCAAAGGCTAGGAATCCGGCAACGGCCAATCGCCGTGCGACATCGCCAATGTAGGGGTTGAGTCCCCGGTTTTCGTGAACGACGAGGACCGCCGGGAATCGCTTTCCGTTCTCCTCGTTTGGCCAAGCCATCAATCCGCTCATTTGGCCAGCACCCTTCGGCGAGGCATAGGAAAGGGTCTTGGTCTTGATTCGCGGATCACTCGGTGAGACCTGTTCGGCGAGCGCATAGTTGGGGGCCAAACTCTGTTCGAGCGATTCGACCGTTAGCCCACCGACCGCAAAGGCGGCCAATCGTTTGACATAGTCGCGGCGTGACAAACGTCCGTGTGCGTAGTCATCGTAGAGGTCAAGAACGCGTTGATCGAACGGGGCAGATTGGTGACGTTTCATCTTTTCTAGACTCCAGTTCTTCGGGGTGGTCCGAAACGGTTTTGTGACAGCAGTTGCATCATTGTACCGGAACAGGCGAGAACCGTGATGAATGGCGCTGTGCCGGGCGGTTTCCGGCAAATCCTAACGCCGCGCCAGCATTTTACCGGTCACGCTTTCTTCGCAGTTCATCACTTCAGCCGGTGTTCCGGTTGCGACCACATTGCCTCCGTTTTGCGCCGCGCCGGGGCCAAGGTCAATCAAGTAATCGGCCGCTTGCATCAACATGGCGTTGTGCTCCACCACGATAAGGGAGTGGCCATCGGCCAGCAGGGCGTCAAAGCAATCGACCAGCCGAACGATATCGGCAAAGTGCAATCCGGTGGTTGGTTCATCAAGGATAAACAGGGTGCGTCTTCGTGAGGCGGACGCCAGAAACGCTGCCAGCTTCAAACGTTGACCCTCACCACTGGAAAGCGTGGTTCCCGGCTGCCCGAGTGTGATGTATTCCAGTCCGACATCGATCAATCGCTTCAAACGCTCTTGCACTTTCCCTTCACCACGAAAAAACGATGCGGCTTCACGGACGGTCATGTTCAGCACGTCGTCGATCGTACGGTCCCGATAGCGGACTTTCAAAATCTCATCGCGAAAGCGTGAGCCCTGGCACGACGGACAACGCATCGTCACGTCAGCGAGAAATTGCATGTCGATCTGCAAGACACCCGAGCCCTCACATTCACTACATTGGCCTTTTGCACTATTGAAGCTGAAGTGACCGGCACCGTAGTTTCTCGTCCTGGCGTCCACTGTGTCGGCAAATACCTTGCGAATCGCATCGAACGCTTTCACATAGGTGACGGGACAGCTTCGAGCGCTCTTGCTGATTGCCGATTGGTCAATCAGCATGCACTCATCCACTTGGCTCAATCCTTTGATGCTTTGGAATGGTAACACGGCGGTGAGTGAATTCGTCTTTCGTGAACGAATCGCACCATAGAGAGTGTCCTGGACGAGCGAGCTTTTGCCACTGCCAGAGACCCCCGTAACAAGACAAAGCACCCCGAGCGGGAACTCAACGGAAACCTCCTTCAAGTTGTGCCCGCTGGCTCCTTCGAGCGACAGGAAGCCGCGAGGTTTCCTGGGTTTGCGGTCCCGTAGCGTCCAGCCTCGCTTGCCGCTCAGGAATTGGCCCGTGATGCTGTTTTTATCTTTCAACATTTGCTTGGGCGTTCCTTGGAAGATGACCTTACCGCCCAAGCGCCCCGCCGTGGGCCCGATTTCGATCGCTTGATCTGCCATACGAATCAAGGTTTCATCATGCTCCACGACGATCACCGTGTTTCCTCGATCCCGAAGCCCCACAATGGCATGGACCAACGTATCGACATCGGCTGGGTGTAAACCCGCCGTCGGTTCGTCGAGCACGTAAAGCATGTTGACCAAACTGCTGCCGAGTGCGGCGGTGAGTGCGACACGCTGCGTTTCGCCACCGGAAAGTGTGCGCAGGGTTCGGTCAAGTTGCAGATAGCCGAGCCCGACCGCTTGGAGGTAGCCGATCCGGTCACGAATCTGAGTCAGTGGCTCGGATGCAATTTGAGCATCACGCTGCGGTAGTGGCAGGTTTGCGAAAAAAAGATCCGCCTGGTCGGTTTGCATCGCCAGACAATCGGCGACGTTCTTTGCGTTGATGCGATAGGCTAACGCCATTGGATTGAAGCGTTTTCCATGGCACTCGGGGCAGGGCCGATAGCTACGGTAACGTGACGCGAAGATGCGAAGGTGCATCTTGTATTTTTTTCGATCAAGCCAAGCAAAAAAACCATCCAGCCCACCAAAGTTTCGCTCCGGGACACCCTGTTGTATCCACTTCAGTTGTTTTTTGGTGAGAGACGAGAAAGGTACATCGGTCGGGATGTCGTAGTCATCCGCGAGGGCCAAAAGCTCAAACTTCTCGTGTTCGTACGAAGGCGTATTCCACGGCGCAATCGCTCCTTCGGCCAGCGACACGGTTTTGTCGGGAACGACCAAGTCCATGTCGACATCGACAACGTCACCAAAGCCTTCACAAATGGGACACGCACCGAGGGGGTTGTTGAAGTTGAACAACCGTGGCACGGCATCCGGATAGTCGATATCGCAAGCGTCGCAACGCTTTTCGCGGCTGATCGTGCGACGAAGCCAAGGGTTACCATCGATTTCGATCGTGTTGTCGACACACCGTCCCGCAGCGGGGGAGACCGCATCGGCTGGCCCCACGGAGCGGGCCTGCGACAGGACCACCGCGCGACCGTGCCCTTCGTTCATGGCAGTTTCGAGCGATTCGGTCACTCGGCCGAGCTCGGCATCGGATGCGATCCGGTCGACCACCACGATGCAATCGATTCCCTTCTTGCCAACCATTCGTGCGAGTGTCGCGCGGTCGCTGTCGGACAGGTGGAAGGTTTGATTGCCGGCCACCAGCCGCAAATAGCCTTCTTGCTGCAACCCCAGCAGGATCTCGCTGGCCGCTTTGCGGCTGGGCAAGTGGACGGTAAATCCAACCATCACCCGCGTCGCTTCGGGCCCGCGGCCGATTTCTTCCGCGACGACCGCTGGATCGTCGCTGACGACCGGTTCTCCGCAACGGTAACAGAAGAGTTGTCCGACCTTTGCGAACAGCAATCGCAAGTGATCGGCAATCTCGGTTGCCGTTCCCACGGTGCTGCGGTTCGTGCGAGGGCCGCCAGCACGCGTAACCGCGATTGCGGGCGGTATCCCCTCGATTAAGTCGCAATCGGGTTTATCGAGCCGCGCGAGGAATTGGCGGGTGTACGCAGAAAAGCTCTCGATGTAAGCCCGCTGCCCTTCCGCATAGAGCGTATCGATTGCCAGCGACGTTTTGCCGCTCCCCGACACCCCGCAAAATGCGATCAATCTGCCACGGGGAAGATCGACGTCAATATCTTGAAGATTGTGGACGCGACAACCACGTACGGAAATGGTGTCTCGGCTCAAGGAATTCTCTTACGGAAGAGGAAAAAGTCAATAACGGCGGATTTTAGGCTATCGTCGATTCATTGTACTGCCAAGATCGCGAGGTACCGTTGGCGAGCCAGTGAAACACCCCTAGGATATGGGCTCAGCGGGACAGGCCGTGTGGAGAGTTCCCCTACAGTCTGGTTAACCCACTACCTACAGCCAAGCACCCACTGGCAACTAGTCAAACCCCTTACAGGAGTAGAGATGAATTTACCGACCAAGAATCAGAAGCTTATTGATTGGGTCAACGAATGCGCCGAAATGATGACCCCCGACGCGGTCGTTTGGTGTGACGGATCTGAAGCCGAGTATCAGAAGATGGCCGACATCATGGTCGATGCGGGTTTGGCCACTCGTTTGAAGAAACGCCCCAACAGCCTGTTGTTCCGCAGCGATCCGAGCGATGTGGCTCGGGTCGAAAACCGAACGTACATCGCCAGCAAGACCAAGGAAGCTGCTGGGCCGACCAACAACTGGATCGACCCCGCTGAGCTGAAGGCGACGATGAAGGAATTGTACAAGGGATGCATGAAAGGCCGTACGATGTACGTGATTCCTTTCTCGATGGGCCCGGTTGGATCCAACATTTCGAAAATCGGTGTTGAAATCACCGACAGCCCTTACGTTGTCATGAACATGCACACCATGACTCGCGTCGGAACCAAGGTTCTTGATGCTTTGGGAGCGGATGGCGAGTACATTCCTTGCCTGCATTCGATCGGCAAGCCGCTGGCCGAAGGCGAAGACGATGGTGGTCTTTGGCCCTGTGCCCCACTGGATAAGAAGTACATCGCTCACTTCCCCGAGGAGCGGCTGATCTGGTCCTACGGATCGGGCTACGGCGGAAACGCATTGCTCGGCAAAAAGTGCTTGGCACTGCGGATCGCATCGGCACAAGCTCGCGACGAAGGCTGGATGGCCGAGCATATGCTGATCTTGAAGCTGACCAACCCCGAAGGCGTTGAAAAGCACGTCGCAGCGGCGTTCCCAAGTGCATGCGGTAAGACCAACTTGGCCATGCTCGTTCCGACGATTCCCGGTTGGAAAGTCGAAACCGTTGGCGATGACATCGCATGGATGAAGTTCGGCGACGACGGCAAGCTCTACGCAATCAACCCCGAAGCCGGTTTCTTTGGAGTGGCCCCAGGGACGTCAATGGATTCGAACCCCAACGCCATGGAGTCGATCAAGAAAGATACGATCTTCACGAACGTTGCGTTGACCGAAGATGGCGACGTGTGGTGGGAAGACATCGGATATCCCGCACCAGGCAAGCTGATCGATTGGAAAGGGAATGAATGGGAACAAGGCAAGAGCGAAGGCCCTTCGTCTCACCCGAACTCGCGTTTCACCGCCAAGGCATCCAATTGCCCTTCGATCGCATCGAATTGGGAGGATCCCAAGGGAGTTCCGATCGACGCGTTCTTGTTCGGCGGTCGTCGCCCCTCGGTGATTCCGCTGGTTCACGAAGCCGACAGCTGGGCGCATGGCACGTTCATGGGTTCGATCGTCGGATCGGAAGTCACCGCTGCGGCGTTGGACTTGAAGGCCGGAACGATTCGCCGCGACCCGATGGCGATGCTGCCGTTCTGTGGCTACAACATGGGCGAATACTTCCAGCACTGGATTGATCTTGGCAAGCAGGACGGTGTTCAGCTGCCAAAGGTCTTCTTCGTCAACTGGTTCCGCAAGACCGACGATGGACAATGGCTCTGGCCTGGCTTCGGCGAGAATTCCCGAGTTCTCGAGTACATCTTCAATCGCTGTGACGGCAAAGCAAAGACGGTCGACACGCCGATCGGAAAGATGCCAGCCAAGGGCGAACTCAGCTTGCCCGAAGGTGTCACCCAAGAGGACATGGACGAACTGCTTAGCGTCGACCTCGACGGCTGGAAGAAGGAAGTCGCGGACATTAAGGCGAACCATTATCCGAAGTTTGGCGACAAGTTGCCGAAGGAATTGGCCGTCTTCCTCGATTCGCTCGAGAAGAAATTGAACGCGTAGTTTTCCTTGGACCAAGGGATACAAAATGAAACCTCCGTGTTCACCGCACGGAGGTTTTTTTGGGTTCCGTGTCACTCATCACGATTATGAGGAATTTGCACACGCCCCCAAATTGCCTTTGCCAATCCAAGCCGCGAAGGTAAACTTCGTCCGCTGCTTCGGCTTAAGTTTGAAGTAGCGGCAGCCGCCCGGCGGTTAGCTATCCACTCCCCTAACGAAGATACAAAACGAAGAGACGATGTACTGCACCACGATTGAGGATTCCCACGTTTGCTCGCTCCGACGCGTGGTCGGTCGATGGAATGTTGGTGTTGGGGTTGCGGCCTTCACCGCAGTGCTGGTTGCTCCGCTCATGAGCACCGAGTTTCACGCCCACGCAACCGAACCACCCGCCGCGACCGCCACCGAACCGGCCGCTGCGACCGAGCTAGCGCCCGAGACCGAGAAGCCCCATGCGATGGTCAGCGCCGCGGTCTCCGCAACCGATGCCCTCGATCGTTTGGCCGAAGGCAACAAACGCTTTGCGGCCGAAGCGTCGATGCATGATCACGAAAGCATGTCTCGCCGTAGCGCACTGATGAAAGGCCAACATCCGTTTGCCGTGATCGTCGGATGTGCCGATTCACGCGTGCCGCCAGAATTGATTTTTGACCAAGGCTTCGGTGATCTTTTTGTGATTCGCAATGCCGGAAACCTGGTTGCAACGGACGTGACCGCGAGCATCGAATACGCAGTCAGGCACTTGGATACCCAATTAGTCGTCGTGATGGGTCACGAGGGATGCGGCGCGATCACGGCCGCCTTGGAATCTGCCGAGACGCGTTCGCATGAGCCGATGGAGTTGCAGGCGGTGCTAAAAATGATCGAGGTCACGTTGTCGGATCACAAGCACCCTGCCGACCCGAAAGAACGTGTTTCTGCTGCTGTCCGAGCCAACGTGGTCGCTGCGGTCAAGCGTCTGCGTTATTTGGCTGCTGAGCATGCCGATCCGGAGCTGATGAAGGCGAAGTTCGTGGGAGCCGTTTACAACATGAAAAGTGGCACCGTCGATTTCTTTGAGTAACCCGCTTCGCAATAGAACGTGGCAACCCTCAAATTAAAGTCCAGCTAGTGCATCACCCCGTCTGGCTTTTGGGATAGCGGAACTCGCCGGGGCCATGCAACGCAAAAGAAGTTGCTACAATCAGGGCACCTTCCACCCTTGCACCCCTGAGGAAACTGGTCATGACTCTGATTATCGGTATCGTTGTTGTTCTGCTTGCGATGGGGCTGTTGCTTCTGCTTTACGGCGTGCAGATTTTCAATCGATTGGTGACACTTCGCAACCGCGTCGACAATGCGTTTTCCCAGATCGAGGTGCAGCTAAAACGACGTCATGATCTGATCCCCAACCTCGTGGAAACGGTCAAGGGCTACATGAGTCATGAGCGTGAAACGCTCGAAGCGGTCATCAACGCTCGCAACCAAGCGGTGGGCGGACTGACCAGCGCGGCGGCGGACCCGAGCGACCCTGCTGCGATGGCGGCCTTGGCCGGCGCAGAAAAGGGACTCTCGGGCGCATTGGGGCGTTTGTTTGCCCTTGCCGAGGCCTACCCCGATCTGAAGGCAAACCAGAACATGGCCCAATTGACCGAGGAAATTACGACGACCGAAAACAAGATCAGTTTTTCTCGTCAGGCCTACAATGATTCGGTTACCCAATACAACACTTACCGACAAACCTTCCCACCGGTGATCTTTGCCAACACCTTTGGGCACACTCAGGATCGTGAGTTACTGCAATTTGATGACGAGAATTTAACCCAGGCTCCAAAGGTTTCCTTTAGCTGAGGAAACGGTCGATGAGCACCCATTTCTTCGAACGGCAAGCGAAGGCCCGGAAAAACACCGTGTGGCTGATCGCGATGTTTATCATCGCAACGATCAGCATCGTGGCTGCCACCTTTTTCGCTGTCACGTTCTTGGCCAATCTGTTGGGTTCGGCAAAGCAATCCCGTGAGCTGGTGGGGATAGCGGTTCAGCAGGGACAGGCCTTGAAGCTTGGCAGTTCGGCCGCGGTGTTCGCGGCATTGTTGATCCTTTCGGGGACACTTTACAAGGTGCTCGCTCTTCGCCACGGGGGCGGGATGAGTGTTGCGGAAAGCGTTGGCGGCAAGCGGGCGTTTCCCAGCACCGGCGATTTGGCCGAACGTCGCCTGCTGAACATCGTCGAGGAAATGGCGATCGCTTCGGGCACACCCGTCCCGCCCGTTTTCGTGCTCGACGAGCCCGGGATCAATGCGTTCGCAGCCGGCTATTCGTCAAGCGACGCGGTGATCGGCGTGACGCGTGGTGCCATCGAGCACCTCAATCGCGAACAATTGCAAGGTGTGATCGCGCACGAATTCAGCCATATCCTCAATGGCGATATGCGGATGAGCATTCGTCTGATAGGAATCCTGCATGGCATTTTGCTGCTGGCCTTGATCGGCAAATTGTTGTTTCGCGTGTTCGCTTACGGCGGCGGCGGAAGTCGCTCCAGCCGTGGGCGTGGGGGGGCCCCGATCTATTTGCTGGGCTTCGCCTTTGCGCTGATCATCATCGGCTCACTTGGCTCGCTACTGGGCGGGCTGATCAAAGCAGCCGTGTCGAGGCAGCGTGAGTACCTAGCCGACGCGTCGGCCGTGCAATTCACGCGGAACCCGGGCGGAATCGCAGGAGCGCTCAAGAAGATCGGCGGGCTGCACTCGCACGGAAAACTGAAACACCCCAACGCAACGGTCGCCAGTCACATGTATTTTGCACAAGGCGTTTTTGAGGGTTTGACCGGCTTGATGGCCACGCATCCGCCATTGCCAAAACGGATCATGGCGATCGATCCCGGCTGGGATGGCGTTTTTCCAAGCATCAGCCGAGCCGTGGGGGATGTATCGAGATCGGACGTCTCGGCGGGCGCTGCTGGATTTGCGGGTGACGCAAGGGTTGACTCGCGACCGACGGATGACGCCCCGCTGCATGTGGTCAATCATGCAGCCGACCAAATCGGAACGCCCGAGATGTTCCATCGTCGCTATGCCGCCGGATTACTTGACGAACTTGATCCGAAGTTGCTCGAAGCCGCTCGAGATCCGTATGCCGCACGTGCCGTCGTGTTCGCGCTGTTGCTCGATCGCGAGCCGACGATTCGCTCTCAGCAGATGGCGACGCTCAACCAAAAGATCGAACCCTCGCTGGTTCAGTTGACCCAGCGATTGAGCCAGTTGACCGACCGGCTACCCGATAAGGCTTACCTGCCCGTGATCGATGTCACGCTACCGTCGTTGGCAGCAATGTCCAAGCCTCAATATGTGGCGTTCATGCAATCGTTTGATGCGTTAGCGAGAGCCGATTCGAAAATCTCGGTGTTCGAATGGACGCTCGCGCAGGTGCTACGCCGGAACCTGAGACCGCATTTTGGCCCCGTCCAAAGCCCGGTTGTCTACTACTATGGGCTGCAGCGGTTAACGCCTGAAGTCTCGGTGTTACTTTCAACGCTTGCGCGAGTTGGCCATGAATCGACACAAGACGTCCAAATGGCATTTGCTGCTGGCGCTCGGCGAGTGGGTTTATCGATGGATCTGCTGCCCGAGTCCGAATGCACGCTGAAGACTCTTGACGACGCATTGAAAGTGTTCCCTCGTGTGACCGAGCGGCTGAGGGGGAAAGTGGTCGATGGATGTGCTGCGACCGTATGTGCCGACGGGAAAGTGCGGATCCGTGAAGCGGAATTGTTGCGTGGGATCGCTGATTTGCTCGATTGCCCTGTTCCGCCGCTGATTGAACGAGATCTGCCTTCTCGCTGAACTGGGATTTCCGCTACACTGCGCCGGCGTCAAGGGATTGTTTGGGAAGAACGAATGATGGGCACAGTGCGAGATTCGCTGAAGAAATGGGCGGGATTAGCGGTCGATTTTGCTGCATATGCGGTGGTCCGGCTGTTGGTCGCGGTGATCCAGACGTTACCGCTGGACATGGGACAATCGTTGGCCGATGGCGTAGCCGCCTTGGCAGCGGGCCCACTCAAAATCCGGCATTCGGAGACGGACGAAAATCTCCGCAAGGTGTTTCCCAATGCATCGAGCGAAGCCCGTGACCACTTGTCGCGGAAAATGTGGCGGCACCTGCTGTTGATGGTGTGCGAGATCGCATGGGCACAACGTCGACTGCACCTTACGAATTGGAGTCAATATGTCACGTTCCGAGACAACCAATTGGTGCTTGGCCACTTACTGAGCGAGCGCCCGACAGTTAGCGTCACCGGGCATTTTGGGAATTTTGAAATCGGTGGCTACGTGCTTGGGTTGATGGGGTTTAGCACGACCACGATTGCTCGAAAATTGGACAATGCTTTCTTGGATCGCTGGGTCCAACGTTTTCGCGGCGCGAAAGGTCAGCAAATGGTCGACAAGGAAGGCTGTGCGCCGCTGATCGATCGGCATTTGCGGTCGGGCGGGGCCTTATCGCTTTTGGCGGACCAACATGCAGGGCCAAAGGGGTGTTGGGTCAATTTCCTCGGGGTTCCTGCGTCGAGCCATAAAGCGTTGGCGTTATTTACGCTGGGGTCGAATGCTCCGATGATGGTCAGCTACACGATCCGGACCGGAGGCCAGCCGATGCGGTTTGAGGCGGGGTGCGTTGCGGTGGCCGACCCGTTGAACGATCCCGATGGCATCTGTGCGTCGGTCACGACCTTGACTCAATGGTACAACGACAACCTCGCGATCGCCGTCGGCATGTCACTCGAACAATATTGGTGGCTGCATCGGCGTTGGCGAGAGCCTCCGGAGCGGGTTGCACGACGGCTGGCCGCGTAGCGGCGTTACATCGCCGCGACCGAAACGGTTCTGGTACAATCTAAACTGCATAACGCAAAGAAACCCTTGGAGCCCAACGACCGTGACGGACCCTTTTTACGAACCTTATGACCGCGAAGACGTCGCCTATGGCGAAGAACCCTCAGCCTCGCTTTCGGCCTATTTGGATCAAGTCGGTGGCGGTGGCAAGGCATTGGATCTTGGTGCGGGGGCGGGCCGTGATTCGATCGCGTTAGCCTTGGCGGGCTACCACGTGTTGTCGGTTGATTTGAGCAACCGAGGACTCGAGCGCGTGCTGCAACGTGCGGTCAGGGCCGGAGTTCGCGATCGTGTGGAGACGCACGAGATTGATGTTCGGGACGTCGAGTTGCCTGCGGATTCTTTTGACGTGATTGTAGCAACCACGGTGCTGGATCACATTTCGCCCGAAGATTCCGCGGTTTTGTGGCGCAGGATGACCGAGGCACTGACGGCCAATGGCATGCTTTATGTTCAGGTCCACACGATCGAGGATCCGGGGAGCGACCAGCCGCCGGGCGTGTTTAGCGAAGCGCCGGTCAGCGAAACGGCAGGAGCCGTGGTCAACTACTTTTCACCGAACCAGTTGGCGATGATGGCATGCGACCCCAGCAGTCGATTGAGGGTGCTGAGGTACGAGGAGCGTCTAGAATGGGACTACACCCATGGGCCAGAGCATCTTCACGGCAAGGCGGTGCTTTTGGCGGTGCGGATGGGCGCATTCCCAGCATGGTACGGCGAACCGGCCGCGTTCCCGCGGCGGTAGCCGATTCGCGAACATCGCACCTTCGCCGGGTGTCTTTTGGCGAGCAGGGTGGATGGACAAGGTGGGTCGCGGGTGAAGCCGGCGGCAAATCGAAAAAAATCGAACGATTTGGCCCGATTCAGCACATGGAACGGCATTTTCGCCTTGCCTGATGTCGAGGGATCGCTACACTCTGCCCTTCCAAATCGTTGAACCCAATCGTATTGGGGTGAGATGGTGGACGAAGTGACCGCCAGCGTAGCTCAGTTGGCAGAGCAGCTGATTTGTAATCAGCCGGTCGTGGGTTCGAATCCCTCCGCTGGCTTTCGTCTTGCCCACAGCGTCCCCGCTTCGGTGGGGGCCTCGCGGTCAACGAAGACGAATTGTCGTTGGAACCAGCGAAAGACGGAGACGAGGAAAGACGGAGACGAGGAAGCCGAACAGAAAACAAGTTTGCCCCCACTTGGCAGTTTGCGTGTGGGGTTCGACAATGCGACTCGAACGAGTTTGATAAGTTCGGTCGAGAAGCAAAGTTGAGAAGAAGATTCGGGGGTTTGTCCGAGTGGTTAAAGGAGACGGACTGTAAATCCGTTGGCTACGCCTACACAGGTTCGAATCCTGTAGCCCCCACTGCCGGAAGTTTGAAGTGAGAAGTATGAAGTCGGGAATTTCGAACTTCCTCCTTCTTCCTTCACTTCTTAGGCGGGTGTAGCTCAATGGTAGAGCAGCAGCCTTCCAAGCTGAATACGAGGGTTCGATTCCCTTCACCCGCTTTTGGAAAAGCTGAAAGCGAACAGCGATCAGCGGCTAGCTTTTGAAAGCTGATCGCTGATGGCTGTTCGCCGAGGGCTTTTCTGCTGCTGTAGCTCAGTGGTAGAGCGCCTCCTTGGTAAGGATGAGGTCATGGGTTCAAATCCCATCAGCAGCTCTCGTCGGTGACGGCTCGAACCCGTTTGCTGAGTCGGGAAAGAAAAATCTGGTGATGAAACGCTGTTTTTTCCGTTTCGGCAATTGCAAGCGACGGCACTTTTCGCAACAACTACGGAAGCTTTGTGGCAGTCCAACCGCCAAAAGGGCGGCTGGCAACGCTGGCGAGGTGACGCCGGGCATTGGTTGTTTTGCAGCCGACGGCAGAAATGCCTTATGAATTGTAGGTATGACGGGTGCTCCGCGGTGGAGCACCGAAGATTTTCCAT
The DNA here is from genome assembly GCF_007860135.1 of Novipirellula artificiosorum. NCBI lineage: Bacteria > Pseudomonadati > Planctomycetota > Planctomycetia > Pirellulales > Pirellulaceae > Novipirellula > Novipirellula artificiosorum. The sequence goes on along the minus strand of NZ_SJPV01000007.1, from coordinate 406,241 downwards.
TTCGTTTCGATTTCTTTGTTGAACGAGTGGCCATGCGGCTGAAAGATCGGCGAGTCACCGTGGGTGTGAACGCGGTCGCGGAGATTTCAGGCTGTGGACGGGCATGTTTGCCCTGAATCAGTTACGTGTTGGTCGAGTGTAGGTGATTTAGAACAATGGCTAAGGAAACTTTCCAACGGACAAAGCCCCACGTCAACGTCGGCACTATTGGCCACATTGACCACGGCAAAACGACCACGACTGGTGCTATCCTCGCAGTGCAAGCTGCCAAGGGCCTAGCGAAAGCAAAGGGTTATGCAGAGATCGCCAAGGGCGGTACCGTGCGTGACTCGACCAAGACGGTAACAATTGCGGTTGCTCACGTTGAGTATGAAACCGAGAATCGTCACTATGCCCACATTGACTGCCCGGGCCATGCTGACTTTATCAAGAATATGATCACCGGTGCCGCCCAAATGGACGGTGCGATTTTGGTGGTTTCGGCTGCGGATGGTCCGATGCCGCAAACCAAGGAACACGTCCTGTTGGCTCGCCAAGTAGGCGTTCCTTACATCGTGGTTTTTTTGAACAAGTGCGATTTGGTCGACGACGAAGAATTGCTCGAGTTGGTCGAACTCGAAGCGCGTGACCTGCTCAGCAAGTACGGTTTCCCCGGCGACGATGTTCCTGTCGTCCGTGGTTCGGCGCTCCCTGCGTACAACGCCCCAGCCGACGAAGAAAAGAGTAAGTGCATCAGCGAATTGATGGACGCACTCGATTCGGCGATTCCCGAGCCTGTTCGTGAGGATGACAAGCCGTTCTTGATGGCAATCGAAGACGTTTTCTCGATCGAAGGTCGCGGAACGGTTGCGACCGGTCGTATCGAGCGTGGCATGGTCAAGGTTGGCGACGAAGTCGCAATCGTCGGACTCGCCGATGCACCTGTAAAGACCACCTGCACCGGCGTCGAAATGTTCCGCAAGGAAATGGGCGAGGGGCGTGCCGGAGACAACGTTGGTTGCCTGCTTCGTGGCGTCAAGCGTGAAGACATTCAACGCGGTCAATGCTTGGCAAAGCCAGGCTCGATCACGCCGCACACCAAGTTTGAAGCAGAAGTCTACTGCTTGAGCAAGGACGAAGGCGGCCGTCACACGCCGTTCTTTAGCGGTTACCGTCCTCAGTTCTACTTCCGAACGACCGACGTCACGGGCACAGCCAACTTGGTTGACGCTGAAATGTGCATGCCCGGCGATAACGTCAAGGTCGAAGTCGAACTTCACAAGCCGATCGCGATGGACGATGGTGTTCGTTTCGCGATTCGCGAAGGTGGCCGTACCGTCGGCAGTGGTGTTGTTACGAAGATTCTTTCCTAAACCCACTTTGCAAATGACAAAAACCGATGGCCAGCGGGGTTTTATGCCTCTGTTGGCCATTGGCTTTTTGTAGCAGATTCGTTACGATTTCGCGAAGTTCGAGAAATCACTCGATCGATCAGAAATCACTCAGGGGTGTAGCTCAATTGGCAGAGCACTGGTTTCCAAAACCAGCGGTTGAGAGTTCAAGTCCCTCCGCCCCTGCTTTGACCACAAAAATCATGCATCGAAGTTTACCGCTGCAAAGGACTTGCAGTCTTGCAGTCGCCAGGGATCACTTTTAGGAGCAAACGGTGTCACGAGACATTGCGGGGACAAACAGTGCCCCACTTACGAGCGAATTGTTCCATACCTCGGTTTACAAGCCAAACCAGGGACGGATCGTTCGACAATTGACATGCTTAGCCATCTGGGTGATCGTCGCCCTGGGTAGTTGGAGCTTGTATGCGACACTGCGCGGTTATTTTCCCACCGGATCCTACGTTGCCCCGGTTGCCTCGGGGTTGCTGCTCGCGATCGGAGCTTGGGTCGGGTACCGTTTGGTCAACTGGCCACAATTCGCTGATTTTCTGATTGCCGTCGAAGCGGAAATGAACAAGGTCACCTGGCCGAGTAAGGATGAGCTGATTCGAGCTTCGATCGTCGTCATCTTCACGATTTTTTTCCTTGCCATCGCATTGTTCAGCTTCGACATCCTCTGGCAGTTCATCTTTAATTTCATCGGCGTGACAAGCTAACAACGTCCCTAAAGCTTTGCCGACGCCCGAACGCTGCGGTCGGCTCTTTGCTCCCTCCTAACGTATTACCGTGAACGAAGCTGGAAAACCGTGAACGAAGCCGATCCTACGAAAGACGATCTTGAGACGATGGAAAACGATGCCGACAAGGCTGCGGCCGACTCGCAGGATCAAGAGGACGCGACGGTCGAGATGACCGAAACGGTCGCTGCTGGCGGTGCAGACGATGTCGACACGGAACAGGCCTCCGCCCCTGCGCCCCCACCCCCTGCACCCAAGCCAAAGATCTCGAAGCCGAAAGTCGATACGGTAGAAGAGACCGAAGCAAAGATGGATTGGTACATCTTGAAGGTCGCGTTCAACCGCGAAGATTCCATTGCCGACGCGCTTCGAAAACGGGTCCTGATGGAGGGCATGCAAGAGTTCTTCGGTGAGATCATCGTGCCAAGCGAAGATGTAGCGACCTTCACTCGTGATGGAAAACGCCGGGTCACCAAGCGAAAATTGCTACCGGGTTACATCATGGCCAACATGATCATCAATGATGACACTTGGTTCTTGGTTCGGGAAACTGGTGGCATCAGCGACTTTACCGGAGCGGCCGGGAAGCCGATGCCGATGGAGCCTGCGGATATCGAGCGGTTTGTGAATAAGCCGGAACTGGATGACGAGGAAGAAGCACCGATCAAAACCGCCATCCCTTTCAAGGTCGGAGACCGAGTCCGCGTCAAGGAAGGCAATTTCGAGAACCAAGAGGGCGACGTCGATTCGGTGGACGAAGCGAATGGCCGCATTACCGTCATCATCAACATTTTTGGACGAAGTGTTCCGATGGAACTCGATCACTGGCAAGTCGAACCGCTGTAACGGCTCGTTGTCGGCTGTCAGCGGTTCGCTCGCAGCTTCCTTCCCTAATCATTCAACCCTATACCGAATCAAATAACGAAATAAAAAGATGGCAAAACAAGTAACCGGGGTCGCAAAGTTTCAAGTTCCTGGCGGCCAAGCTACCCCCGCGCCGCCCGTCGGAACTTCATTGGGAAAGTACGGTGTGAATCTTGGGCAATTCGTTCAAGGATTCAACGATCGAACCAAAGAATACAATGGTACCCCGATCCCGGTGATCGTCACCATCTATAGCGATCGCAGTTTCGAATTCGTCACCAAGAGCCCCCCAGCCGCATCCTTGCTGAAGCAGAGTGCCGGCATTGCTAAGGGAAGTGGCGTTCCGAACAAAGACAAGGTTGCCACCGTGACACGGGGCCAATGCGAAGAGATCGCCCAAAAGAAAATGGCAGACCTCAATGCTCGTAACCTCGATCATGCAACGCGGATGATTGAAGGCACCGCCCGCAGCATGGGCATCATCGTCGAAGGCTAGTCGAGATCCACGGTATACAAGCGGCTGAATCGAACAGGCATCTTGACTCCGTGTCGATGCATGCGGTCAGCCAGATGCCCCACGGCTTCGCCGGAGACCACCGTGTCAATTGCGTCTTGAGCGGCCAATTGATACGGCCGCAACTGTTGGCTCTTAGCCATTTGGCATGCGAGGGTTAATTGACGACAAGCTTCTTTCTTGTTGGTGCGGGTCGATGAAGTAAGCTGTCTTAGCAATCCGCCGTAAAGCAACGCCAGCACATCGGCGTAGGCATTTTGCTCTCGCTTGAGCTGTTGCAGAAAACCTCTGGCGCGCACGGCCCATTGCTCATCGCATTCTGTCTTGAGCAAATGCAGGCAGATCAACGCTCCGGTGGATAAAACGGTCACTCGCGTTAGTTGCAGCCTGCTAAATGGCAGCTTCATCAGACCTGGCCGAAGCGATTCAAACTGATCCCATGCCTTGGCAAAGTCACCTCGGTAGATCGTCAAGTGGAGGTTAGCAAGCCATTCCGTGAAGTTGAACATTTGAATGCCAACCCCGGGCATGACATGCTTGGCATTATCTTCTCGAATTTTGGCGCACTGTTCAACTTGGTCTCGCATCAGCCACGCCGATGCGCCAGCGGCACCGCTCATGACCATCCACTGAAACAGGTCGTTGCGTTGCAGGGCATCCTCACACATTTGGTTGCATCCATCCATCATCGGACGCCACTGACCCAGATTCCATTGCGCCCAAATATCGAGCCAACGTGTGTGCGAGATTTCGAAGCTGAGTGGATCGGACTGGGATCGGTAATGCTGCAAGCAGGTCGCGACGGACGTATTGGCCCGTCGCCAACGCAACGCCAAGGCGTTGGAAACGACGATCCCCGCCCAGACGTCACCGATTGCTTTCGGGTTCCCCAACTCCACCGCACGCGGCAATAGTTCCTGTAGCAACACCTCACTACGAATCCGCGCCGCTCCTCGGTCATAGGATCCAAACACGGCTGCTCCGGTTTCGGCCAAAATCCGCTGTGCTTCGGTTCCGTATCGTGCGGCATCACGAACACCCGCGACATTGAGTTCTGCAGCGTACAAGTTGTCGAACATTGACAACGGCCGAGCGACCGCTTCAACGTCGTGTGGCTACTTGGCGATCTATCATGGCCAAAAGGTTGATGACTGGCGCCACTTCAACCTAAGTGTCTCGCCTTCCCGAGAAGAATGCAGCAGCTGTTATTGGTGATTCCATTTGGGCAGCTAATCAGTCGGAGCTTTTCTCGTCATGTGGACGGAGTTTCTCACTGAACATAAAATCTCTCAACGCACGTTGGTCTGCATCCACCTGATCCTGGTCGTAGCACTTTCGCTCAAATAGTTTGCAATATCCCAGACGCCAATCATGAACGGAGCTTTCCGGGTACCTATCTGGGTTATCGTCTCCAATTTTCCATTCAAGCGAGAATTCGTACTCGTAATGCGTTTTTCCGGAAGCGTCTTCATCCATAACGCGATAGGATACCGGAACGCGGTGTGAGCCATTCCAATCCCATTCAGTTTCGCAGAGGGAAAAAACGCGACGCGATTCTTTATTCACAAGCGTATAGACGGATCGAGACGGTAGGTAGCCATTTTCTTTTCCAAAGCGAATGGTGAATTCACTAGAAAAACCATCAAATTGACGTCGCCAAGTCGCAATCATATCTCGAGATTTTTTGTCATAATTCGCATCAATTAATTCGCAGACTTCAAACAGCATTCGCGATACATATTCCTCATCAACTGGATGCCTTGAAAACGTAGAGTAGCGTACAAGAGACAAATAGAAGGGCGAACGATACGGGACGGTTGGTTTCACTTCCTGGTCTTCTTCTGTATTACGGACATTCATGTGCGAAGTGATTCCCCGCCGCATTCTCTTGTGCTTTCCTGTTGATAGTACCTGCTCCCAATACGGTATCCTAACATCGAGGCTGTCATTGGATGTCCTTGCCCAAAACTTCCAGTCATTCTCTCGATTCGCAGCAAATATCGAGGACTGTTTTTCCGAGACGGGGCCGGGCCTATGCGGACCCACGCCATGTAGTTCACAATCGACCCAACAAGCGTAGTCTTTGTTGATTTCTTCAGCAGCCAGTATGTAGTTCTGAGCGTATTCGAAAACTCGATCTTGAAGAGGGTGGATTTCTTTATCCCGCTCTTCTCTGTGCATGGTATCGTCAGCCGAAACACCGTGAAAGCCTGACAAAAGAACGATCATGAGACACGTCACTCTGTACACGACTGCTATTCCTGTTTGTGTGGAAAACGATCAAGTTCGGGGGCGTTCACGCGGACAGCCAAACGAACACAGCTTTCCGCATGACCTCCCGCCTTTTAGCTCAACCCAGAATCACCCTGTTCGATCGTCGATCAATCAATGGACACTGTTTAAGGCATTGGGCCTAACGTATCGCATGGCCAATTCTGATCAGCTTCATTAAAGGCAACACCCTTCCATGCACCTTTTTCAGTGCCTCGAACGCACCGTACGTAATTATCGTTGGGATACCCTTCGCTCGGCACTATACACGTGCAGAACACTTTTCGGTAACACTGGTAGGAATGTGGTATCCGGCCCCATCCCGTGTCGTCAGTACCCGTCGAAAGACTGGCATACCACTGTGCACCAGATTGGTCATCTGGATCAGGGTAACCATCGCCCTCTTCAACACTAAAACGGTCCTCTCCATACTCAGTGTCAGGGCATTCATTGTTAGAACACACCGATCCATCGCAGGTGGCATGCAGCCCAGGTGTCCAACACGAAACTGGTTCTGTAGGGTCCTCCCAACAATATGTATCCCCAAATACACACGCACAATGGACAATGATCAACCCGAAAAACACATTACGAAACATCTGAATCTACCTTAAAGAAACAAGAAACGATCAGTGAGGAACGGCGATTTTGATACGACATCGCCGGTCATCCTCAAAACCAATCTCGGCATCTACGACACCGGTTTTCTCCAGCATGGAGTTTGTGCTCAATGTAATCGTCAAACGCAGTACATTTGCTGCCACCGCAACGACATCCGTTACCTTGCAAAGGAGATCTGATGATGACTCATCCTGGTCAGAAAGGACCTTTAGCTTAACTTCGTCACCTTCGGACACACTCAGCATGTCATTGGAATGTGTTCGCAGATAGAAAGTGAGCGTCGTTTTCTCCGAGACTCTCGCGCTCACCATTTTGGGATAGACAGTAATGCTGCCCTTCACCTCATACGGCAAGAAAATCTCCACTGGATCGTGCTGCGTGGCTGGCGTGAGAAGAAAAGCGACACGTCCCCCTGATTCGAAACCGACTTCGTCACCTGAAACAAGCAGGTCGACCTTTGCCCCAGAACCGGAGATTCCTTCAATACTACAACCACTAATGGGTCCAGTCGTTGACATTAGTTTTAGTTCGACGCCTGTTCCAAACTTGTCTTTCCCGTTAGCTGAAAGGCGAATTTCGATACTGTCGTCTGATTGAGAACGGTCAATCAGAATGGATGGCGGAAGAAAGGCAAACGCGTCGACGACTTTTCCGAGAACTGACAAGGAAAGCGTTTGACCAGTTTTGAAAACAACCGCGGCGTCGACACCAAATCGCCCGAGATCAACCTTTACGAGCCTCATCTCAAAGGTGTGCATTTCTCCAGACTTAAGAGAAATAATGTCGTCCTCGGCCGATGCAAACAACACGCATCCACAACTGGATTTGATATCATGAACAACTAGATCGTTTGGCGTTGAATTCTTAACGGGTATCCGCACCCGGTACTGTTGCCCTTTGACAATCGTTCCAATATCTACGTGTCGGCTTGGGACCTTGCCGTCGAAAGCCAGTGTGGGCAAATCAATAGTAACAGAAATCGCTTGAAGCGGTTCACCAGCACTGAGGACGCAAACAAAGAGAGAAAGAGAGAAAGAGAGAAACCCTTCGGCATTCTGAAACCACCTCGGCGCACATCACTGACCCAAGCGTGATAAACCCCATCCCCGAACCTCATCAACTTCGCGTAGCATGATCGCTGAGAGAAACGATCGTTAATTCGCAGGTTTAGATCGTCTCGAATATGGGGAAGATTGTCAAGTCTTCGGGTTAAGAAAAAGGTCCATCCGGTCTTTTGTTCGTCGGTACGCCTTGACCACATCCGGGACAAATTTCTTGTCTCGGGTTGGTTACTCGGGCCCCGTAGTCGGCCGGAAGTGGTTGCTCGTTGCCGCCGGGGCCATCGGGGTCAAGCCTGTCCTGGGTGTTCCGGGGAAGATAGACTCGCGACAGGCGAGTCATTTACCATGACCAAACGGAGCACGCGATGCCGCGACCACCTCGCATTCCGTTTTCCGGCGCAAACGATCATGTTGTCACAAGAGGTGACGGCCGAAGAAAACTCTTTCATGATGAAGGTCACTACGAGCGTTTCACCAAGGGGCTAAAAGACGAGGTGCAGCGGAGTGGTTGGATCGTGCTCGCTTACTGTTGGATGCCCAACCAAATTCATGCGCTGATCCAAACGCCAGAACCGAATTTGGCCAAGGGAATGCAACATTGGCTCTCGGGCTACGCCAATTGGTACGCCAAACGCAAACGGCGAACCGGACACCTTTATCAAGGTCGCTACAAAGCCTTTCTCGTCGAAGACGCAGGCTACTACTGGACGCTGAGCCGATATATCCACCTGAATCCCTGCAACGGCGGCAAACCACTTGCCCAAGATCCTGAGTCGTGGCCGCACAGCATCTTTGCTGGCTACGCTCGCAAATCCAAGCATGTCGATTGGATTGAATAGGATCGCCTCCGCACTCACTGGAAAACATCAGTCGGCGGCGGGGATCCGGCTCGTGCGTATCGCCGGTACGTGAAAGAAGGGCTTCACGCTCCAGAAGATCCTTTCAAGACGGAGCGTCGTGAGTCGAGGGCAGCGGCGACTTCCTGAAGCGGATGGTGGCAATGTCCCAGGGGGAGGACAAAGCGAGACACCGATCAACAAGTCGGCGACTCAACAGCGCCAGCGTTCAGAAAGTGATCGAAGCGACCGCATGGGTTCGATAGCTTCAGGAAATCGAGCGTTTGCTGGGTCTGTACACCCAAGACAAGGCCTGACCCCTGCGGCACGAGCCCCCCTGGGTAAGTACGGCGTGAACCTTGGACAATTCGTCCAGGGATTCAACGATCGAACCAAAGAATACAATGGTACCCCGATCCCGGTGATCGTCACCATCTATAGCGATCGCAGCTTCGAGTTCATCACCAAGAGCCCCCCAGCCGCATCCTTGCTGAAGCAGAGTGCCGGCATTGCTAAGGGAAGTGGCGTTCCGAACAAAGACAAGGTTGCCACCGTGACACGGGGCCAATGCGAAGAGATCGCCCAAAAGAAAATGGCGGACCTCAATGCTCGTAACCTCGATCATGCAACGCGGATGATTGAAGGCACCGCCCGCAGCATGGGCATCATCGTCGAAGGCTAGTCGAGATCCACGGTATACAAGCGGCTGAATCGAACAGGCATCTTGACTCCGTGTCGATGCATGCGGTCAGCCAGATGCCCCACGGCTTCGCCGGAGACCACCGTGTCAATTGCGTCTTGAGCGGCCAATTGATACGGCCGCAACTGTTGGCTCTTAGCCATTTGGCATGCGAGGGTTAATTGACGACAAGCTTCTTTCTTGTTGGTGCGGGTCGATGAAGTAAGCTGTCTTAGCAATCCGCCGTAAAGCAACGCCAGCACATCGGCGTAGGCATTTTGCTCTCGCTTGAGCTGTTGCAGAAAACCTCTGGCGCGCACGGCCCATTGCTCATCGCATTCTGTCTTGAGCAAATGCAGGCAGATCAACGCTCCGGTGGATAAAACGGTCACTCGCGTTAGTTGCAGCCTGCTAAATGGCAGCTTCATCAGACCTGGCCGAAGCGATTCAAACTGATCCCATGCCTTGGCAAAGTCACCTCGGTAGATCGTCAAGTGGAGGTTAGCAAGCCATTCCGTGAAGTTGAACATTTGAATGCCAACCCCGGGCATGACATGCTTGGCATTATCTTCTCGAATTTTGGCGCACTGTTCAACTTGGTCTCGCATCAGCCACGCCGATGCGCCAGCGGCACCGCTCATGACCATCCACTGAAACAGGTCGTTGCGTTGCAGGGCATCCTCACACATTTGGTTGCATCCATCCATCATCGGACGCCACTGACCCAGATTCCATTGCGCCCAAATATCGAGCCAACGTGTGTGCGAGATTTCGAAGCTGAGTGGATCGGACTGGGATCGGTAATGCTGCAAGCAGGTCGCGACGGACGTATTGGCCCGTCGCCAACGCAACGCCAAGGCGTTGGAAACGACGATCCCCGCCCAGACGTCACCGATTGCTTTCGGGTTCCCCAACTCCACCGCACGCGGCAATAGTTCCTGTAGCAACACCTCACTGCGAATCCGCGCCGCTCCTCGGTCATAGGATCCAAACACGGCTGCTCCGGTTTCGGCCAAAATCCGCTGTGCTTCGGTTCCGTATCGTGCGGCATCACGAACACCCGCGACATTGAGTTCCGCAGCGTACAAATTGTCGAACATTGACAACGGCCGAGCGACCGACAAACAGAGTTGCAATCGTTGGCGGTCCCGGGTCGACGCCGTTTCGGAGCCCCAGGTTCCGACGGAATCACGAAGTCGTGCAACCCAAAGTCGCAACGGTGTGCTTGCCAGCATGATCTTGCTGAGCCAAGCCGGTTTCACGAGTGGAGCACCGAGTGCTTTCGCCAGTTTTCTCAGTTGCGTTTGAGCCGTTGAAAAATGGCCACTCCGCATCAACAAGGCGGTGGCAACCAATTGATGTTCGATGCTCTCTTCCTGCTCGACTTCCGACGCCAGCAGCTGATAATACTCTGCTGCCTCTGTCGGCCGATCCGCCTCGGCGAAAGTGATGGCCGCCTGGCGAATCCGCTCGATGCGTTCGGCCCCATAGACGAAGGGGATGATGCGAGCATGCCAGCGAGCTGCCTCGGTCTTGGCAACATATCGTTCGGCATTCTCTGCGGCCATGATCGCGTACGCCACGGCGAGACTTGGCTCCTGGGCATCAAAAAAATGGGTAGCGATTCGAGCAGCCATTTTCGCTCCGTCATCCTGACGTGCCAGCAAACTGGCCCACTCGCTGTGGCAGCGTCGCTTTTGCTCGTCCGACAGGGTGTTCAACAAACTGTCGGTTACACTATCGTGAATCACGGAAATGCACTCACCCCCGGTCGCTTCGTCAAGCACCAAACGGGCTTGCGCCAGCTCCGAGACCGCCGCGTCGATCGACTCCTTTTCCCCGATCAATTCGCCCAATTGACGCATCGAAACTTGACGGTCTGCCGTAGCAATGTACGACAAGACCGTCTTCGCGCTTTCACTAAGACGCTTGACCCGCATTCGCCACAGATGGCGAATGCCATCGACCGCGATCGACCCTGATTCGGTGCCATCGGCTTGCGCCGCCTGATGCAGAGCGCCGCCCGGCCGAAACTCTTCCGAAAAATCGATCAAGCGAAAAGGATTCCCCGCAGCCGCGTCGATCAGCTGACGGATCATCGAATCGTTCAAGCTGACCGAGCATCGCCTCGCGGCGTTGACCAACAACGCCTTGGCGGCGGTGTCAGAGATCGCAGAAAGTGGCAAACGCAAGGTTGGCGGCGAATTCTGCAGATCGCCCTCGGGACGAGAGACTGTAATGACTCCGAGCATCCCCCCGCTTACACTATGCAAACGGTCGAGAAAATTCAAACTGTCCCGGTCCGCCCATTGCGCATCGTCGATGATTAGGATCAGCGGGCCAATGATTCGCAACTCTTTCGTCAACCGGACGCCCGCCTCCAGTGCATCAAGCCGTTTCGACGTCTTACCAGCAGGATCGACCGATAAACTGGCACGGATTGCCTTCTTCAAAACGGGAAAAGCGAGATGTAAAATCTCCGTGCTGACTGGATCGAGCTCCATCACTTCGCGATCATTCTTCATGTAGCGCGTCGCGATCGCGTCGCATATTTGGTCAAAGGCTTGCAGCGGCTGGTTTTCGCCCCGCCGACACCTTGCACGAAAAACCTGCCCCCAGCGTTTTTGTTTGATGTAGTGCTCAAGGTCGTCCAACAGACGCGATTTGCCAATCCCTGACGGCCCTTCGATATGAAGGCGACCGATCTCCCCATCAAAGATGCGGTCAATCCAACCATAAGCGATCATCAGCTCTTCTTCGCGACCGACGATTGCATTTTCAAACCAGACACCGATCGGGGCGGCCGAAGAGCCAAGCCGACTCAACTCGGCTGCGGTCGGTCGATCACCGGGGTCTCGCTGCAACATTTCTTGACAGGCCTCGAGCAAGAACGCTGGCACATTCGACGACAGCCCGACAAAGGATTTTCGAATCAACGCTTCATCGTCACGAGGATTCGCCTGGGATCGAACGATCGATTCCTGCTGGATCGGATCGTTGCCTTTTCGATGCCCTCGATCCAAAATGTGAATCGCTTCCAAGAGGACCAACCCCAGGCTGAAAATATCACTCGCTGGCAAGTAGTACTGGTCCCAAAGCGTTTCGGGTGCAAAGTAATGCCTCGGGCCGACCAAGTAGTCGCGATAACCCGACGGGTCACTTTCAACGTCGATGGTGCCAACGAGTCCATAGTCGATCACATGACCATTCCCATTCGATCCAACCATCAAATTCCGAGGCTTGATGTCGCGATGCACCAAGCCATGGGAGTGCATCATCGCTAGCGCCGAGGCGTACTGATGCATCAGTGTTAACAATTGCTGAAAGGCTCGATCCAGGGGAAGCTCCGTGGACCGAGCAGCCTCTACAGCATGTTTGGCCGGACCGCCTTGATCTTGCCCCCCCTCGGTCTGCCCCGGTGCCAGCGGTAGAACATGGCCGTCTGCCACGCCGTCTGCCACCGACTGAGTCCACTGGGCAAAGGTCACGCCCTTGATTTCTTCCATCGAAAAGGCGATGAACTGGCCGAGTTGGTGAATCCGATCGACATGAATCAGGTTGGGATGCCGCAGTGAGATCATCCGCCGGAATCCGAGCTTGTTGCGGATCAAATTCTCGAACTTCGCCGGCAGCAGCAATTTGAGTGCGCAGCGTGTCCCGGTGTTCTCGTCATACGCACGATAGACAAAACCGCTTGAGCCTTTCCCCAACAATCGTTCGAGGACGAACGAGCCCAACCGATCGCCTTCGGACCAAAGGGGGTGGATCGGATCGGAGGCGACGCCCGATTGAAACGTATCACGATCTCGCTGTCCACGGACTTGTGTGTCCGAGGACGGGTCGACCGAAAAAAATTCATCGTCGTTTCGTAGTGGCATCTTGTATTCAAGAACGGCGTTTGAATGTTGCATCAATGCAACGCGTGAAGTTGATTATAAGCATTTGAAACAAGAAATTGGAAAAATGAATTCCAAACCGCGATAAACACCGCAAAACTTTTTTGCACCGGCCGAGATCTTGACATAGGTTTTATTAAATCGTTGAGGTGACTCGGACAGGAAGTTCGGTCTTGCCTCTCGGCTCCGGGGGGGAGTCCGAGGCTCGAAAACCAGCACGATCGTGGCATGGCGGCCATACTGTTTTGCCCTTTTCTCAAAGCAATGTCCTCCTTCAGCGGGTCAGACGATCGAAGTCCGACCGGATTGATTGCCAGGTACCCTATCCAAATGACTTGTCACGAACTCGCAAGACGACTCGCTGCACTCCGCCCCGAATTGCAGTCCATCGAAATCGCTCGCCTTAGCCTGCTGATTCTGATCCAGGCCGAAGATGAGGGAAAGCTCGCCAATGATGATGCCCTGCTTTCTGCATGGAAAAATGCCAGCTTCCGGCTCGAGGCGGCGGCCGATCAACATGCCGCTGTCGCCGATGAGCTCGATCAAATGTGCAATAGCGGTCCCGTTCAATTTACGCCGGACCAGCTTTGGATCCTCTTGCGAGCGGTCAAAGTTCAAAGCCAAATCCTTGAACTGTACACGGACCAACCGGCCTTGGCGTAAACCTTGACGCTTGGACGTCGACGGACCGCCTCCCCGCAGCACCATGAACTGGCCCCGCATCAGCGACGGCCTCACTTCTGCCTCGTCTACCAGATCCGAACACGCTGCTTGGGCGCTAGGAAAAGCGGATCGTTTGGTTTGATATCAAATGCGTCATACCAGGCATCCATATTGCGAACGATGCCATTCACGCGATACTCGCTCGGGCTGTGCGGGTCGGTGATCAATCGCTTAAGCAGCTCCTGTTCGCGATACAATCTTCGCCAAATTTGTGCCCACCCCAAAAAGAACCGTTGGTCGCCGTTCAGCCCGTCGATCACCGGGGCTTCCTTCCCCTCGAGCGACAAACGGTACGCTTCGTATGCGAGGCTTAGGCCACCGAGATCGCCGATGTTCTCGCCAAGGGTGAGGTCGCCATTGACGTAATTACCGGCAACCGGTTCATACTGGCTGTACTGCTCCGACAAGATTGCTGCTCGCCGTTCGAATTCCTCGCGGTCCGTTGGCGTCCACCATGACCGCAAGTTGCCATGTCCATCGTATTTGCTGCCCTTGTCGTCAAAGCCGTGACTCAATTCATGGCCAATCACTGCGCCGATCGCTCCATAGTTGACGGCATCGTCAGCCGCGAGATTGAAAAACGGAGGCTGCAGGATTGCAGCAGGAAACACGATCTCGTTCATCGTCGGATTGTAATACGCGTTGATCGTTTGAGGGGTCATGTGCCACTCGTTTCGATCAATCGGCCCCCCCAATTTTGCAAGGTCGCGTTGGTCCTCAAATTGAGCGGATGCGATCAAGTTCCCCGCCAGATGATTGGGGTCGATGCTGAGCTTTGAATAGTCCTTCCACTGGTCCGGATACCCAATCTTTGTCGTGAACAGATTCAATTTCTCGAGTGCTTGCTTCTTGGTTCCCTGGCTCATCCAATCGCGTGAATCGATTCGCTTCGCGAACGCGCGTTTCAAGTTTTCGACCAGCTCATTCATTCGCTTTTTTGCCACGGGTTTAAAATGCCGTTCCACGTAGACTTGTCCGACCAATTCTCCTAACACGCTGCTGGTCGTGTTGACGGCGCGCTTCCAAAGGGGTTCTTGCTCACTGATCCCACTGATTGCGGTGCCGTGGAAATCAAAGCTGCGCTGCTCCAGCGATTCGGTTAGCGATGACGCATAGGCATCGATGACGTGAAAACGCAGGTAGGACTTCCATGCCGCGACATCGGTCGATTCGAATAGTTTTGCCAATGCATCGATGTAAGTTGGCTGACGGACAACGAATTGTGTCTGAGCGTTCAGCCCTGCCGCATCGGCATAGCTGAGCCAATCGAATTGGCCAAACTTCTCTTTGAGATCGTCGGTTGTGTAGGCGTTGTAGGTTTTTTCCGGATCACGGTTCTCGGTCTTGCTCCAATGAGCTTTCGCGATTTGCTGTTCGATCGACGCAATTGCTTCAACCGCCTTCGCATCGACAGCACCCAAGTTGCCGAGCAGGTCCGCGATGAAGGTTTGCAGTTGCTCACGAAGCTCGACATAACGAGCCTCCTCGTCGAGATAGTAATCGCGGTCGGGTAACGTCAATCCGGACTGCGTTAGATAGACGGTGTATTGATCACTGTCCTTGGCATCGACGCCAACATAGGCAGCCATTGGGCCATACACACCACTGCGACTGAGTTTGCCGAGCACACGAGCAACGTCGGACTTCGTTTCAATCGCACTGATTTCGTTCAACAGCCCTTCGATCGGCTTGATGCCGGCCGCGTTCCTTGCGTCGGTGTTCATGACACTGCGGTACAGGTCGCCCACTTTTTGTGCTGCGGAGCCCGGTTGGTTCTCTTTTGCGGCCGCTTCCTCAATCAATTCGCGAACCTGCTCTCGCGTTGTATCGTTGAGAATCGTGAAGATGCCGTAATCCGATTTGTCTGCGGGAATGGGGGTACTTTCGAGCCACTTCTGGTTAGCATACTCGTAGAAGTTGTCGCCCGGATGAACTTGGTCGCTAAACAACGACCGGTCAATTCCGGACGCTTTCGATGCAGCCGTATCTTGAGCACAGGCCAATTGGGAGCCCCAAAACGAGCCGATCAATGCGGTCAAGATCCAAAAGGGGGTTGCTGCGAAACGTCGCATAGGTCGCTCTCTCCGGCAATCGTGTTTTGTTCAGACGTGAATGAGAGACCGATTGTAGGCAAGTTCGACTGAATGTCACTCCCCGGCCGGTTCTTGGCCATCGTCCGGCTCCAAGCGATCCCCGCGCGCATCCGCGCCCCCAAAAGCCTTGGAGCGGATGACACGGCCAACAGCGGACGATAGACTGACGTCCGGCACGACCACCCGAAACGTAAGTCCTGCTCGACCAACCGGCAATGCCATTCGTTCCTGACACCCTGTTCAGCTCGCACGTCCGTCTTGAAAATGCTTTAGCCCCACCCCATGCGGCTGTCGCTGAATCAGAATGGAAGAAAACTCGAAACCACCCGTTCGCATGTCCACGCCCCTTCCGTTCTTGTCGGGCATGGGAAACGTCCGCGCGAACCGACTCGCGAAATTGGGACTAAGAACGGCTCAGGACGTCGCGTTTTTCTTTCCTCGTGATTACGAGCGACCGGCGCCACCCAGACCGGTTGGCGAACTACGAGAGGGTGAACCAGCGTCGCTGATCGGAAAGATTACCGATGTCGAACTCGCATCGCGATCACCTGGAAAGTCGGTTTTCGGTGCCATTGTTGAAAACGAAACCGGGGCCGTGCGCATCCTCTTCTTTAACCAACCCTATCGAGCCGAACAGCTGCGGGTTGACCAAAAGGTGATGATCTCGGGCACGCCCAAGTTGACGGGATTGCGAATGGAATTTGTGCATCCTCAAATCACGTTGTTTGACAGCGACGAGGATATTGCCAAACCCAAAATGTTAGCGCTCTACTCGCTAACCGAAGGCGTTCGCCAAAAGGACTTGCGAGTTTTGGTCGCGGATGTGCTCGAGGCAGTGGCAGGCCAGTTTGTCGAGGTGATGCCGCTCTCGTTGCGTGAATCCTCGGCCCAGCAGCTGCGAGAAGCCGGAATCGAACTTGCGGGGACTCTCCCCGAAATCGAAACCGCTCTGCAACAGATTCATCAACCAACCAACGAAGCTTCGATGCAAGCCGCGCGAACACGCTTGGTCTTCCAAGAGTTGCTGGTGATGCAACTCGCATTGGCGATGAGACGGAGAAAACTGACGAGCGATTTGAAGTCACCACCGCTCACCCCCAGCGCAATGATTGACGCACGCATTTTGAACCGGTTTCCGTTCGAATTGACAAGTGACCAGCTGCGAGCCATCCAGGAGATCAAAGGGGACATGTCGTGCCAGTTCCCGATGAACCGATTGCTGCAAGGCGATGTCGGCAGTGGAAAAACCGTCGTCGCCGTGTATGCCATGATGCTCGCGGTGGCCAACGAGCATCAGGCGGTGATGATGGCACCGACCGAGGTACTCGCTCGGCAGCACTTTGACACCTTGAACAAGATCCTCGCAGGAAGTCGCGTACGAATTGGGTTGCTATGCGGATCATTGACCAAGTCGCAACGGTCCAAGACGATCCGTCAAGCTGCGGCAGGAGAAATCGACATCCTTGTCGGCACGCAGGCGTTGCTGTACGGAGACATCCAATTCAACAAGCTCGGGTTGTGCGTGATCGATGAACAACACAAATTCGGAGTAGGACAACGAGTTGCACTTCGAAGCGGCGGAGTGGACCCGCATTACCTGGTCATGTCAGCGACACCGATTCCACGATCGATGGCGATGACGTTGTTCGGTGATGTGGAATTGAGCACGCTCCGCGAAAAGCCACCGGGCCGAGCGACCGTGAACACCTATTTGGCCCACGATGGTTGGAAAGACCGGTGGTGGTCGTTTGTACGAGATCGGTTACAGGAAGGCCGTCAAGCCTTCGTGGTGGCACCTCGAGTGTTGTCATCGAACGACGCCGAGGAGGAAAAGGGTGAGGAAGCAAGCGAAGATGTCTCGTCGGTCGAAACGGTGTACCAAGATCTCTGCGAGAAAACGCTGCCAGATTTTCGGATTGGGTTGCTGCACGGACGAATGCGATCGGAGGACAAGCTACAAACAATGAGGGCGTTTTCCGAAGGACGCTTTGATGTCCTGGTCAGCACCACCGTGATCGAGGTCGGAATCGATGTCCCCAATGCCACCGTGATGACGATTTTTGGCGCTGAACGGTTTGGATTGGCCCAATTGCATCAACTACGAGGCCGTATCTCGCGAGGCTCGCACGCTGGTCACCTCTGCCTGTTTACCGACGGTGATTTACCACCGACGGAAAACGAACGATTGAAGCTGCTTGAGGAAACCGAAGACGGGTTCGCGTTGGCGGAAGCCGATTTTCGATTGCGAGGTCCAGGCGATCTGTTGGGACGCAAACAGAGCGGATTGGCACCGCTGCGAATCGCCGATCCTAGCCGCGACCTCGAGATCCTGATCGTAGCTCGCGCGATGGCACAATCCATGATTGACGAGAATCCGGAACTTGACTCACCCGAGCTGGAACGCTTGAAGGCCCAAGTGATGCGGCGATACGGCAAGCGACTGGACTTGGGCGACGTCGCTTGACCGCTTAACGCGACAAGGTTTTCCCATTATCCTCTGTCCATCACTTACCCTTTCTCTTTTGTCTCTTTCTCAAAGGTAGCGAATCGAATGGCGTCTTACGATGTGCTTGGTGTGGGCAACGCGTTGATGGACATCCAAGCGAGAGTTCAAGACGCAATGCTAGGCGAGCTTGGATTCGAAAAGGGAATCATGACCCTCGTTGATGATGAAAAGCAAGGTGCCGTGCTGCATCGACTCAACGGTCAGCCACTGAATTGTTGCGCTGGAGGGTCCGCCGCCAATACGATCGTGGCCCTTGCCGAATTCGGAGGCTCCGCTGCATTCATTGGCAAGATTGGCCGCGACGAGGTGGGAGAGTCCTTCTTGAAAGACATGCGCGACCTTGGAGTCAAAATCGATGTCGATCCAACCGACCGTTTTCGTACCGGAACCTGCGCCGTTCTGATCACCGAAGATGCGCAGCGAACGATGCTCACCAATCTCGGGGCCTCGGCCATGCTCGAGGAATCGGACATCGATGAAGAATTGATCAAAGCGTCCCAGTACGTCTATATCGAAGGCTACCTTTTGACCGGCGAAAAGACCAAAGCCGCAGCCTATCGGGCGATGGAACTGGCCAAGAGCAATGGCATTAAGGTCGCATTTACCGCTTCGGACCCGTTTTTGGTGAACCTGATTCGCGACGAGATATGGGATCTGATCACGGGCCCGGTCGACCTTTTCTTCTGTAACGAAGAGGAAGCCAAGAGCCTAACCGGTGAAAAAGACCCCATCGCCTGTGCCGCGACCATTCACGATCATGCCGAGAACGTTGCCTTAACGTTGGGCCCGAAGGGATCGATCGTCATGCACGGTGGCGAAGCGTTCCCAATCGAAGGAGTCAAGACGCAGGCGATCGACACCACCGGAGCCGGCGACATGTACGCCGGTGCCCTGTTGTACGGGATCACCAACGGGATGGATTGGCGTCAGGCCGGTCATCTCGCATCCCAAGCCTCCGCTCGCGTGGTGTCGCAGCTCGGAGCACGATTGGAAAAAAAGTTCACGCCCGAAGAGATCGAAAACCTTAGCCGGTTAGGCTAAGGCTTTCTCTCAAACGACGTCGCCACCCGAAAGCGTCTCTCGGCCATTAGAAACCGATAGAAAACGAGATGCCACTACGACCATAACCAGGGTAGCCGAAGCTGCCACCGTAGTACGATCGATAGGGGGCAACATAAGGCGAACCATAGCCGTAGCCTCGGTAGCTCGAATGCCCTCGGTAGCTATGGTGAACAGGCACGCGGTAGCCACTGCGATAACCGCTAGGGTGCACGCCATGACCGTAGAGGCCAGCACGATAGCTGCTGTGATACGAGGATGAATAGCGAGGCCCATAGCAACCGTGGTCAGCCTTCGCTTCGCTTCCGATCGCTAGGGATGCGACGACAACGGCCGCGGAGAGTACAAGTTTCTTAATCATTTGTTGGGGTCCTGAAATCAGAGAGAGGGTCTGCAAACCGTCACGGGACACGCTCGGTCCTAACGCAACAAGTCTGCCTTTCCCTAACCGCATCAATCGTACCGAGATCGAAGACAATCCGATAAGACAATCGTAACTCATTACCAAACAAAGGTTTACGGCTGAAGTTGGACATTGGAAGCAGCACCAACACAAGCCGCAGGCGCCGTCATTCCGATGACACACCAAGCGCATTTTGAGAGTTTCCACAGTTCAGCGATACAGTTCAGCGATACAGTTCAGCGATACGGTTCAGCGATATCGCGACAGCGTTTACGGAGGCAGGGCGGTGTATCGCGGGACGGCTACCTCGGCGGCATGCAGGTCGGCCCCAGCGCACGGAGCGGTTACTCCAAAATGATATCGTCCACGGTCATTCCGCCGGGGATCATGGGCAGCACGTGTTCTTGATAGGGAACCTGGACATCCAGCAGGAAGGGCCCTTTGTGCTCGATCATTTCACGTAGCGCTGCTTCGAGGTCCGCCTTTTTACGAACGGTCGCTGCACCACATCCATAGCCTTTGGCAATTTGGACGAAATCGGGATAGCGGTCCTCCGCGTACGTAAATCGTTCTGCGGTACTTTGGCCGGCGGCTTCTTCGTGGCGGATCGGCCCCAAGTAGGTGTGGGCACGGTTGCGTTCCATAAACCGATCTTCCCACTGAACCACCATGCCAAGGTGCTGGTTGTTGAGCAGCAGAACCTTGACCGGCAATTCCTCGCAGTAGCAGGTCGCCAACTCTTGGATGTTCATCTGGAAACTGCCGTCCCCATCGATGTCGATCACGAGGGAATTGGGGTGGGCAGCCTGGACTCCCATTGCGGCCGGCAGTCCAAATCCCATGGTGCCAAGCCCACTGCTGCTATGCCAGGTCCGCGGACGGCGGAACTCAAAAAACTGGGCGGCCCACATTTGATGCTGGCCGACGCCGACCGACACGTAGGTATCCATTTTTGACGTCATGTCACTCAACGTCTTAATTGCATGCTGTTGCAAAATCCCGTCAAAGTTCTCGTCGTAGCGGAACGGATGCTCGGCCTTGATCTTGTCACAATGGGCTTGCCACTCGGAGATCTCGGGTTTTTGGACCACCTTATTCAGTTCCGTCAGCACTTGTTTGACGTCGCCGCGGACAGCAATGTGGGCTTGTTTGTTCTTGTTCAGTTCGGAAGCGTCGATGTCGACGTGGATGATCTTGGCATCTTTTGCAAAGGCTTCGACTTTCCCGGTCACACGATCGTCGAAACGAACCCCCAACGCGATCAACAAATCGCAATCGCGAACGGCATAGTTGGCATACGCGGCCCCGTGCATTCCGAGCCATGACATGTAATGATCGTCTTCGGGTGGGATCGCTCCGAGCCCCATCAGCGTCGTGGTAGCCGGAATCCCCGTTTTACGAATAAATTCACGCAGATCTTCACTGGCGCCCCCGATAATGATGCCACCACCGGCGTAGATCATCGGTCGCCGAGCCAATTTAATGGCTGCGGCAATTTGACGAAGGGTTTCGCCTGGCACGACCGGGGGCTCTGGATCGTAGCCGGGCAAATTCATCGGCGGATCCATGTCGATTTCATACGTGCTGAGCTGGACGTCTTTTGGCATGTCGACCAAAACCGGTCCTGGCCGACCGCTGGTCGCAATGTAGAACGCCTCTTTCATGATTCGCGGCAAATCAGCGATATCGGTGACCAAGTAATGGTGTTTGGTGATGCCGCGACAAATCTCGACCATAGGCGTTTCCTGGAACGCATCGGAACCGATCGCCCCGGTTGGCACTTGACCGGTGATACACAACATCGGGACGCTATCGAGTTTTGCATCGGCAATCGCCGTCACCAAGTTGGTCGCCCCTGGCCCGCTGGTGGCCATCACCACGCCCACCTGGCCGGTGCTACGAGCGTATCCCTGAGCCGCGAAACCGCCTCCCTGCTCGTGTCGAGGCAAAATCGTTCGAATCGACTCACCGAACCGCGTCAACGCCTGGTGCATCGGCATACTGCATCCACCTGGGTAGGCGAAAAGGACGTCGACGCCATGATCCACTAACGATTTGACCAGGATATCGGCTCCGGTCATCACTTGCGTTTCTTTGGCGGCAGCTTTAGCAGTACTCATCGGTTCAGTTAACACACAATAAAAAGAGAGGAAAGGTGGATATCAAGCAAAACGTCGCAACGATCTCGTAGACACGCTCGAAGGGGCGTAAGGGTAGCAAACCAAAGGTAATCTCTGGTCTTTTGTCGCGGAAAAGTTTACAGGGGCCAATGCCAAGGGAACTGCCCTCGGCAGCCAAATTTAGCGTTTTTTCCCTTCCCGCAACAGGAAGTTTCGAAAATTGACGTTTACGCCGCCAGCCAAAAGACCGACGCTACGCGTCTAACGTAAGTTGGCACCTCGACTTAGGCAATGGTTCATTCGGTTTCAGACAATGACAACTTGGTCCAATCTCGTAGCCGTAGCGGCTGGAGGAGCATGTGGAGCGGTCGCCCGATATGGGATCACCTTGACGGCCATCGCGATCCCCGGCAGCAGTGCGATGGTAGGCACGACGATCGCCAACGTGATCGGATGCGCCGCAATCGGCGGTTTAGCGGAATACTGCGCCGCATCCGCTGCGATTTCCCCCGCGGCATTGCTGGGCCTTCGGGTCGGTTTTCTCGGCGCGTTGACCACATTTTCTACGTTCGCTGCCGAATCGATCTTTCTGGCCGACGAACAACGATGGCTGGCCGCATCGGTCTATGTCGCCGCGAATCTTTTTCTCGGATGGGCCGCTCTGCTGGGAACTTTGGTACTGGTCAAAGGATGGATGGCTTAAGCAATGAAACCGACACGTCTCCGAAGCAAAACCAAGGCGAGGTTCTGCCTGATCGCCGTTTGGCTTACCACGGCTTGGCTTACCGCGGCTTGCCTTTCGCCCAATTTGGCCGCCCAATCCGCCATGCAATCCGCCGCCTCGTACACCCCGAGCCAGCGGCTCCGCGAAGACGCATCGCTGCAGGCGATTGGTTTTAGCCCAAACGGCCAACTTGGATTGGCGGTTGGCGACCATGGCGTCTTGTTGCGATCCGAGGACGCCGGGACTTCCTGGCAACAACAATCCAGCAGCGTGGCTTGTGGGTTGAACGATGTGATTTGGATCAATGATACCCAAGCGGTTGCCGTGGGGGGGCAATACGACCGAATCACCCAAATCAGCCGAGCGGTCGTCATTTGGTCCGACGATGGTGGCAAACGATGGCAGCGAGGCAGCGACAAGGAACTACCGCGACTGGCCACGTTGAGCCGGCGCAAACAAGACAACGCCGTGGTGGCCATCGGCGATTGGTCCTCGGCCGCAGAATCTCGCGAGTTCGAAAGTCACGACGGTGGACGATCGTGGACCAGCACGGGTGAATTGGACGGCCCGTCTGAGTTGCCTCGCGAGGCGGATTCGGCAGTCCGATTGGCATGGGTCCAAGCCACGGGTGCGTCAACCGTGGTTCGTGACGTTGCTGACGTCCAACAAGGTTCCGGTGCAAGCACTTGGTTCGCAGTCGGCGATCACGGTGTGATTCTTCGCAGCGAGCGTCCATCTGGAAACTGGGAAGCCATCCGTGGAAGCCAACGACGCACGGCCGTCTTGATCATCGCCCGCAACGCCGCCACGGTTCCGTGGCCCTTGATAGGATCCGAAGCATTGGCAAGCGGACAACGGATCAGTGTGCTGCTGCGAGACGCCAAATCGAGTGGCGAATTGGAACTGGCCCGTCAGGCTGCTGCGGCGCTCGGCGCTGCAGCCGTGGATGCGATCCATCCTGCCGATGCGGCGGGCCATGCGATTGCCGTGGAAGCAAAGAACTGGATCTCCATTCATCGGCCCAGCGTCGTTGTTGTCGATCAGTCGCTCGACAGCGGCACTCGTGACGCCTTCACCCAACTTGCGGTCGCAGCGGGAATTGGCCGCGTAATCCGTTACAGCTGGCAAAGCGGGGGCGACCGTACGCTTCATCCGAACGCCCTGATGCCTCTTGTCGGAGCCGTGGCGAACGATTTATGGGAGGATTCACTTCAGTACGTCGCGCCCGAAACCTCCTCCGAGGCGATGATTTCCATGAAGTATTTCTACGACATGGCGGACCGTTCTCGTCGTGGTGATTCGGTCACCGCGGGTCTTCCGATGGATCCAGGACAAAAACTCGCATTGGAGCAGCAACGGGCGAATCGGCGTGAGTTGCAGGTGGTTCAGGCTCGCTTGAGCGAATCGAGGCGAGTCGAACAATTGATTCGCCACAGCTCCTCAGCCGATGCATTCGCGAAGTCGCTGAAGACACTACTCGATCAAACGGCGACTCAAGACCAGTTGCGATTGGCATGGTCCATCCATAAGAAACTTGATCATTTCGATTCAAAGACCCTCCCGCTGGCCATTTCCTTTCAAGAGCAGTTGCTGCGGCACTGCGTCGATCGATTCGCCGACCATTCGTTTGGAAAATGGTCCGGTCTACGGCTCGATGCCATGCTCAACAGTCGCGAGTGGCAAAAATTGCGCAGCGTGATCGCGATGTCCGCAGCGGTCGCCGGTCAATCGACCACAGAGCCAACGATCCAGCAGGTCGCGGTATCACCCTTCCAAATCGAGGCAAACCGTGTGACGCAAGCGTCAGGAATCAGCCCCTTGCAGGTGGCCGTGGCCAACCCAACGCCGCTCGGCAAACAAGGGGCCACTTCCAATCGAACCCGTGAAGTGGATTTGGCATGGGAATTTCACCCGCTTGTCTTGATTGCGGGTGAAGCTTCACGCCAACGAGGTGATGCGGATTCGTTGGAAGTCGTGAGCCCCGAATCGGGAAACTACCGCCGATTGGTAAACACGCCGTCCTCGAACGATTGGACCCCCTTGCTTCAAGACAACCCGTCGGCCAGTGTGGTCGCAGCCCAAGCGACCGAGCGTCCTAAGCTGGACGGTTCGAACGACGAACCGTTCTGGCAATCGACGGGCCGAGCGGTCGACGGCGCCGCACCCTTTCAAATGGGTTACGACGATCAGTTTGTCTATCTGTTCGTTCGCTGCGAGAAAACGTTGCTTCAACACGACCCAACGGAGATGGAATCCAAAACGAATCGGGACCATGACCTCAGTCAATCCGATCGACTGCACATTCTCGTAGACACCGATCTCGACTTGCTAACCGCATTTGAGCTGGAAACCACAACCTCGGGCAAGACGCATGATGCAGTCGACGGCCACACCGAGTGGCAACCGACGTGGTACGTCGCGACAAAGGAGACGGAACAGACGATCGATTTCGAGCTTGCGATTCTTCGACGCGACTTGTCGGCTTTGCCCATCCACGCCAACCAAAGCTGGTTCGTCTCGGCACGAGTCGAATCAGCGGGAACCCCAACGACGAGATCACCGATTCCCAACCCGCGGCTATGGCAACGTGTATCGTTCCGCTAAATTTTGGTCGGAAGCCGACCCGTCGCGACGAGAAGCGTTTAGGAATCGAAATGAGTCAAACGACACCTCCCACCTCCAACCAGCACGACGGAGTGACCGTGCACACCGGCCATGATTTGGAGGTCGGGATTCTCAGCCGGGTGCGCGAATGGGTTGACCTGTTCGGCTGGTTGCGTTTGGTGCGGACGCTGCGGTTTGCCGGTTCGCCAACGATGGTGAGTCTGAGCGTCTTGACGTTGATGGTTTGGTGGCTTGGGCCGTACTGCGTTTCGCACGAACGGTTGCAATTGGCTGCCATTGATGGAAGTGCCACATCCCTGATGCATGCCTCCAACGACTCGCTCACCCAACTGACGGGATATTTTCGCGGGATCAATGCGACCACCTTGTTCCATCCGGGGCTGGCAGACCGAAGTCTGTTGGCATGTGGTGGTTCCATCCTCTGGACGCTGCTCGTTTGGGCTCCAGCAGCCCTCGTGTTCGCCCGCCAAGGAGCCTTGTTGACGGCAGGCCGTAGCATGATGCCCATCGCGGAAGCATCTCGAATGGCGGTCAAGAGATCCCCGTCGGCTTGGATTGCGGCACTTGTTCCGTTCGCATGTGTGTTGATGATGGCC
The DNA here is from genome assembly GCF_007860135.1 of Novipirellula artificiosorum. Lineage (NCBI taxonomy): Bacteria > Pseudomonadati > Planctomycetota > Planctomycetia > Pirellulales > Pirellulaceae > Novipirellula > Novipirellula artificiosorum. The sequence continues at coordinate 380,540 of NZ_SJPV01000007.1, read as the reverse complement.
GTGATGATCTTCGCCGTCGCCTGGGGCACTCGATTGGCCCCCGAGAGTCTCGCGGTTCAAATCCCCGGAGCAATCTTCATTGCGCTACTCAGCATCCCCTGCGGTCTTTTGGCTTTCGGAGCCAACGTCGCGGTCCCGCTCGCTTGGTCCGCCTTGTCAAATGAAAAAGACCCCGATTCGCTCGACTCGCTAAGCCGAGGGTACGAGTACCTTTACCGCAGACCTCTGCACTTGCTGATCCACTTGGCCGTTGCCTGGGTGCTGCTGATGGTCGTCGCGTTGTTGGCGACCACCGTTGCATTGACTGCCGCATTGATTTCGTGGACGGTTCTTGATTTGGCGGCCGCGCCGGCTGAACTATCTGGCTGGGTTGGCCAAATTCTATCCATCCTCCCGATCGCGAGCTGTTTCGCCTTTGCCTGGGCACTCATTGGAGGCGTCTATTTGCTGATGCGACACGAAGCCGGGGGGCAACAAGTCGAAGATCTATGGATTCCCGATCCCAAAGCGGCGGCCGAGTTGCCGCAACTAAATAGGTAATCGAGCATTTTCGCCCTTCCTGCCTTCCACTTAGCAAATCGGGGGCGGGGCATCCCCTTTCCGCGACCTCAATCGTTGCCGGGTCGCTGTCACTACGTTAGCATCGATTGGCAATCGCTCGTATTCCGACTCAGCTTGAATTGCGAGTAGGCGTTCGGAGTAGGGCCGGTTCCCGCCGGCCAAATCGCTTGAGAGTGTGGCCGGTAGGAAGCGGCCCTTCCCGAACATTGAGCTGCGGCGGAATACGAGTGGACTGTCAAGTATAAAACTGCGAGTTGGGACGTAGTGGACTTCGCCAGAAGTCTCCAAGACTATTTGAGTTACGGATTTCTGGCGAAATCCACTACCCTAAGATTTAGTGCTGACAGCCCACCAGCAAACACTCTTCACCCCCCGGAACCCTGTTGCATCCATGTTCACCCAAACGACTCAAAATCAGTCATCGGACGAGTCCCTATCCTCTTGCCATGATGATGTCCCCGAGCGGCGGCTCGCTCGCTGCGGCCGTGCCGCCCTACATCAGTTATCGGCGAAATGGAGATTAATTCAACACGATTCTAGCGACCAACGGGAGCGGGCCAACGCCACTCCGAGCGGCAGCTCGCTTCGCTGCGGCCGTGCCGCCCTACGATTTTCTCGGCCCCTTGTATCGGTCGTCTGTCTCTTCGTGTTCGGTTTCACTGTGTCGACCTGGGATCGCCGAACGCTCGCAAACGACGACGCGGTTGTGGATGCCAATTCGGCCGTTTCAACAGGACGCTGGCAGACATTGGAAACCAAGGGTAAACCCACGGCACGTCATGAAACAACCTTTGTCAATCACGACGGCAAGTTCTACTTGATTGGTGGACGAGAATCACGCCAAATCGATCGTTTCGATCCTGACAGCAGCGTTTGGGATACGATGAGCGTCACGACGCCATTGATTCACCATTTTCAAAGCGTCGTCTGGAACAACAAAATCTACATCGTCGGTGCAATGACCGGGAAATACCCCAAAGAACCACCGATGGAAAACGTGCAAATCTACGATCCGATTTCAGACGCTTGGACGATTGGGGATCCCATCCCTGAAGATCGACGCCGCGGTGGTGCGGGTACCGCCATCTATAACGGCAAGATCTACATGGCCTGCGGAATCACCTTGGGCCACACCAGCGGCACGAACAACTGGTTTGACGAGTACGACCCCGCCACCGGGCAATGGAAGCGATTGCCCGACGCGCCGCACATTCGTGACCACTTTCATGCGGTCGTTGTCGGTGACAAGTTCTATTGCATCGGCGGCCGCAACACCAGTTTGCACACGCCGCAGTTCGGTGCGTTTTTTGGAGCCACCGAAACCGCCGTCGACGTTTACGATTTTCAATCGGGGACCTGGTCGACGCTTGAAGACGCACCGTTGCCGATCGGCACCGCGGCCGGCGGGGTGGTCGCGATCGCGGGTAAGATCATCTACTTTGGCGGCGAAACCGCAGAAACCGCTGTCGCGAACAGCTGGATGCTCGACCCTGAAACAGCAAGCTGGACGCGATTGGCAAACATGCAACAAGGACGCCACGGCAGCCAAGCGGTGGTGCATAACGGGCGTATCTACATCGCATGCGGAAGCCCAAAACGTGGCGGTGGGACGTTGAGCGGCGTCGAGGTCTTTTCCCCATCCAGCGAATCGAAAAAGTGAATCGGTCGGTATGGAACCTACGGACAACCGATGTCGTCGTGCAGGCTGCGAGCTGCAACACGAGACTAGCGGTGCGTCACGGCTAAGAACTGGGGTACGGTAAGAGCTCTTTTGCCTCTCGCCTTAGAAGCCATGCTGTGCGATCCGCGAATCGATTTGGGCGACGGTCGCCGACGAGAGCCGCATTGCGCCACACGTCTCCTCGATTTGTTCGGGACGATGGGCTCCGACCAGCGCCGCCGTGATTCCCGGCTGTGAAAGGGTCCAACTGATCGACAACTGGGCGATCGTCAAACCCAGCTGGTCCGCAATCGGCTGGATCGCGTCCAGAAAATCATGAGTACGCCGACGGGTATCGCCCTGAAAGACCGCATACTTGGGACGACTGTCGCCTTCAGCAAATTGATGGTCGCGCGTGATCTTGCCAGCCAACAAGCCTTTCATCAACGTCCAGTAAACGTAGACGTCCGTTTGGTCGGCAAGACAATCGGGCACCAATTGCTCAAGTGCTTCACGTTGCAACATATTCAGCGGCGTTTGAATCGCGCGACAGGGAGCCGAAGCGACGAACTCACGTCGCTCCGATGCGGTCACGTTACAAACACCTATCTCCTGGCAAAGGCCTCGCTGCTTCAGCGCCACCAACGCCGCAGCCGATCGGGCGACATCCACGTTGGGATCCACCGCGTGAAGCATCAACAGGTCAAATCGCTCGATGCCAAGTCGTTGTAGGGATTCTTCCGCATCGGCCGTCAACTGCTCGGGCGATCCGTCGACCACCCTTTCGTGTGAAGCGGTCCAACGCTGGCCCACTTTGCCAATCACTTGGAACCGGTCACGATCACGCTGCAAAAACGGCCGAAGGAGTTTGTCGCTGTCACCTTCGTAGCCGTAGCTGTACGCGGTGTCAAAGGTGGTGACGCCTTTCTCAATCGCCTTGGCGATCGTTGCGTTCGCGTCGGTTGGCGTCACGCCAAGGGTGGTGACTCCGGCGATCGGCCAGAGCCCAAGCACGATGGGTTCGGAAGGTCTCATGGGGCGAATTGTGACGCACGCGGCAGTGGGGTTCAACCGCGTACGGCGCACGAAAAAAGGGAGTCGACGCAAGGCCGATTCCCTTTTCAACAATTTCATTCGTTTCGGTGAAACTTAGTAGCGATCGCCGCGGTCACGACCGCCGCCTCCGCCACCACCACCGTAGCCGCCGCGACCTCCGCCGCCGCCACCGCCACCGCCGTAGCCGCCGCGACCACCGCCGCCACCGCCACCGCCGTAGCCGCCGCGACCACCTCGGCCGCCGCCACCACCACCGCCACGCTCTTCGCGCGGTCGTGCTTCATTAACGGTCAAAGACCGTCCTTCGTGTTCAACTTCGTTCAATCCGGTAATCGCTGCCTGAGCTTCCGCATCGCTTCCCATTTCGACAAAACCGAAGCCTTTGCTTCGACCACTGTCGCGATCGGTAATAACCTGCGCACTCTCGACCGTGCCAAACTGAGCAAATAATTGCTCCAAATCTGAACTTGAGACGCCAAAGCTCAAGTTCCCACAATACAATTTCCTGCCCAACGCAAAACTCCTGTGCAAGGATGGACAACCCGCTTTCTTATCACGGGTCTACTAAAAATAGGTGCCTGCTTGGAAACTCACCAAACAGGACGGAGGGAAGCGGCGCGAGTCGGCCAGGAACGCTAGCGACGGATGCACAATCGACCAACCAAGCGAGAATCTTATACGAAATAGCCGGCTGTGAATAGGGATTCACCCACAATTGAGGTTCGAATCCAGGTTGTTAACACACACCCAAGGTTGCCTGTCCCTCCCAAAACTGCTGTCACCTCGATTGCCTGATCGCAGCCCCTACCGAGAATCACTTGCACAAATGCCTGATTTACCTAGAAAAACGCGATTCGCAGTAAAAATCTGGGTGAACGCGCTCCGCAATGATGCGATCCACGCGGTCGGATTTGTTAAACTACAACGCTTCCGCCTTGATTCTTCCCACCCTGTTTCACCCCCCAATTTCTGATGCCGTACCCACTGACTGCCCGTTTCTTGGCATTTGGATGCTCGCTCCTCCTGCTTGTCTCGTCATCCGGCGCTGGCGAGAGCCTCTCTGCGCAATACCGAATAGCCGAAAAGGTAGCGATCGATCAGGTGCCGTCGTGGGTCCGAGTCGGTTTTTGTTTGCTGACCAACGAAAACCAACAATACGTTGCCTACTACAACGAACATCATGAGATGATCGTCGCGAGCCGAGCACTCGACAGCACGCAATGGCAATCCATCACACTACCCAGCAAGATCGGATGGGATTCGCACAACTACATCACAATGGCGATTGACTCGACTGGCCATTTGCATCTCTCTGGCAACATGCACTGTGTGCCTCTGGTTTACTTCCGTTCCGAAAAACCGGGAGACATTACGACGATGATGCCACAAGCGATGACGGGCAACGATGAGCAAAAATGCACCTACCCCCACTTCCTGAGTGACTCCGATGGCAATTTGCTGTTCAACTATCGCAGCGGCGGCAGCGGCAATGGACGGCGCTTTTACAACCGCTACGACGTGGATTCGAAAAGCTGGAGCCGATTCCTCGACACCCCTCTGTTTGAGGGGGAAGGCATGCGAAATGCGTATCCCCTTGGCCCGGTAAAGGGGCCGGACGGGTGGTTTCACGTCGTTTGGGTTTGGCGGGACACACCCGATTGTGCAACGAATCATGATTTGTCCCACGCGCGGAGCCGAGACTTGCGCCGTTGGGAAACGGCCGATGGAGATCCCATCACGCTGCCGATGACACTTGGACAGAGCGAACTGATTGTGGATCCCGTTCCACCCGGCGGAGGAATCATCAACAGCGGATTGAATTTCTCATTCGACCCAAACAATCGCCCCATGATCACGTATCACCGGCGCGATGAAAGCGAGCACATGCAGATCTACATTGCCAGGTTTGAAAACGGCGCGTGGCACCGGCATGTGATCACCCGCTGGAACGAAGAGATCCCATTTGGCGGTCGCGGGGCGATGCCATTCATTGGCATTCGCGCGACCGCTCCCAAATTGGTTGAACCCGGTGTGTTGGCGGTTCGCTATTGGCACCGAGATCATGGAACTGGAAATCTATTTCTCGACGCCGATTCGCTGTTACCGATCGACCGGCCCGTTTCGATCCACGCAACTTACCCCGAACCCATGCAGCAACCGACGATTGAATTTGAGGGCATTTCGGTGCAGCTTGCTGGCGATTCGGGGCGTTCACCGGATCCGAATACCAAATTCATCCTTCGCTGGGAAACGCTCGGAGCGAACCACGACAAACCCCACACCCCGCCGCTGCCACCCGCCAGCGTTTTAGAAGTCGTGAAAATGGTCAAATCACCCTAGGCCGGCACAGCCGCAGCGGAGCGGAGCGTTAGTCGCAAACACCAAGGTCGCTGTCGAGCGCCTCTAAAATGAGCGTTAATTCCGCTTCCTCATGAACCTGAAACGACTTGATGAAGCTCATGTAGCGAGTCAGAAGCTTTGCGATCCGTTCTTCTTGATCCGCCGGTGCCTCACTGGCGGCCTCGACAAGGCGGCGGATCGATTCGAACAGTTGTGTATGTTGCCCGCGTAATTGCTCGGCTTTCGTACTCAGTTCCGGCGCCGTATCGATTGCTTCTTCGAAATACCCATATGCCTCTTCAAGCGAAAAATGAAGCGCCAGTTGATCACGCAGTTCCGACCACAATTCGACGATCTCACCCCAATGGTTGCTCGCAATTTTTTCATGCGAAACCATGGGACTGATTTTCTCCAGAAGTACTTTCAAATGATGGCTGTCATCCTTGATATCCTTCAGGAAAGCCGCGTTGACGGCCAATCGCCGAGTCGAAGATGTGTTTTGTTTCATGCCAACCGCTCGCTTTAGATGTGAAGAGACTCTTTAGTTTAACGGCTCATCGCTAGAAAGACACTTCCTGTATTGTAGCGAAAGGCCGAAAGGCCGTGAAACTTGGGCCGTTTATGCAATTTCGATCGGAAAGGGGATCACACTCGCAATGGAGTTGGCGTGGGTCTTGACCATCAACAATCGATCAACGCCCACGGCGACACCTGCGGACGGTGGCATGCCATGCCTCATTGCATCGAGCAACGCGTGGTTTTCCGGAAGCGCCGCGCGGCCGCTGGCGATCCGACGCTGATTACTGATTCGCGTGCGTTCGATCAAGATCTCGGGATCGAGCAACTCGTCATAGCCATTTGCCAGTTCGACGCCGCGAGCAAACAACTCGAATCGAGCGGCACAGTCGCTGTCATCGCTACATCCTCGAGCGAGCGCGGCTTGACTGAGCGGATAATTCTTGACAATGGTGGGCTTGTCGATTCCCAGCATCGGTTGGATCCGCTGAGTGAACAACAGATCAAGTAACCCGTCGCGGTCGCAGGCAAAGGAATGTGCCAGCGAATCGTCGATGCACGCAGCCATCTCGACCAAGCGTTCGAGTCGGCACTCGATGGGATCCAATCCGAGCGTCCGCCGAAACAGATCGCGGTACGTCACACATTCGCAGTCTGGGTAGTCGAGTACGGCACACGCGAAATCGCTGAGGGTCTTGATCCCCGAAGCAAGATCGGCCCCAACATCGTACCATTCCAGCATCGTAAATTCGATGTTGTGCTGATCGCCTCGCTCCCCTGCACGAAAAACCGGCGCCACGCTATAGATAGAAGGGGCTCCGGCAGCCAACATCCGTTTCATCGACAACTCGGGCGACGTCTGCAAAAAATAGTCACCCGCCAGCTGGGGCTCGGCGATCCCCAATTGTTTGGCCGATACCTTGATCGGATCAATGTAGGGATCCACCACACAGCCAGCTGCCAAACAGGGCGGTTGAACTTCCAAGAATCCAGCAGCATCAAAGAACGAGCGAATTTGTCGTAGCAACAGCGCTCGATCTTGCAATCGTTCAAGATTCGGAACTGGGTTTGCACGCATAGGTCAATTGAGAAGATTAATGGAAGATTCCAAAGAACGTCGTTACGCCCGACAAATCCAATTCGCACCAATTGGCCAAGCGGGCCAACAGCGTATCGGCGAATCCTCGGTAGCGGTACTCGGGTGCGGCGCCCTCGGCACCGTCGCGAGCGAAATATTGGCGAGGGCAGGCGTGGGGCGTTTGCGATTGGTGGACCGCGACATTGTGGAATGGACCAATCTGCAACGTCAATCACTGTTCGACGAAGCCGACGCGCTCCATGGAATCGCCAAAGCGGAAGCCGCCGCCGAACGATTGACGAGCATCAACGGTTCGATCGAAATCGAACCGGTGGTGGTCGATTTGACGGCCGACAACATCGACCCAGTGTTGAAAGGATCGGATTTGGTCATCGATGCAGCCGATAATTTCGCGATCCGATTCCTTCTGAATGATTGGTCGCTCCAGACGCAAACCGCCTGGGTCCACGGCGGCTGTGTCGGTGCGGGAGGCCAAGTTCGGTTGTTCCGCGGCGATGGCTCGCCCTGTTTCCGCTGCCTCGTGCCCAACCCGCCCGCCGCAGCATCGGTGGCTACGTGTGACACCGCTGGCGTGATCGGAGCGGCGACCCACGCGATCGCCAGCTTACAAGCCATGGAGGCGTTGAAGTGGTTGTCCGGCAATCGGGATGCCGTTCACGAGAAAGTCTGGTCCATCGATTTTTGGCAGAACCGATTCAGGGAGCTTTCCATTGCACCGGAGCTGAGCCAAGATTGCCGAGCGTGTGGGGAGCGACAGTTCGACTTCTTGAATGGGGCCACTTCAACAGCGGGTTCCACGGTGGTCTTGTGCGGACGCCGGGCCGTTCAAATCACGCCTGCGTCCAAATCCGTCGTTCCGCTAAAGCAAGTTGCCCAACGGTGGCAGTCGGAGGGTGAGGTGCGAGTCAACCGGTTCTTCGTGCGACTAAATACCGCAGCCGATTCATCGGCCTCCGAAATCCGCTTGACTTTATTTGCTGACGGCCGTGCGGTGATTGAAGGAACCGATCAGCCAAGCCTAGCGAGATCACTGTACGATCGGTACGTTGGTTCCTGATGCAACTCGACGATAGATGTTCTTTTTTTAGGAGAATCCGAACGCGATGGCCACCAAGAACGATGGGCAAGGTATCTCGCTGATTCGCTCTGCATTCCTCGGCGAAGCAACCCAACGTGCTCCGTGGGTTCCCTTTGTCGGTTGTCATGCCGCGGCGTTACTAGGCATCTCAGCCGAGGACTATTTGAAGTCGGTGGATTTGATGCATCGCGGGTTGTCGACCGCGATCGAGCGTTATCAGCCCGATGGAATTCCCGTTGCCTTTGACCTGCAAATCGAAGCGGAAACACTGGGTTGCGATTTGAAGTGGTCTGCCGACACGCCACCCTCGGTCCGTTCTCATCCACTCGCGGATGGAAAGTCGCTGGCCGATTTGTCCGTTCCTGGGCCCGACCTCGGCCGCATACCGCTTGTGCTTGACGTCACGCGTCGATTGCGTGCGGAGCATCCTGATCTTGCCCTTTACGGGTTGGTGACCGGACCGTTCACGCTGGCGCTGCACCTACTGGGCACCGATATCTTCATGAAGATGTTCGATGCTCCCGAGTTCGTGGAAGAACTGCTGAATTTCTGTAGCGAAGTTGGCCTAGCCATGTCGCAGTACTACCTCGAAGCCGGTTGTGACGTGATTGCGGTGGTCGACCCCATGACCAGCCAAATTGGGCCCGATCAATTCGCCGAATTTGTCACACCCTACACCAAACCCCTGTTTGACAAGATTCGCGAAAAGAATGCTCTGGGATCGTTCTTCGTCTGCGGCCATGCACAGCAGAACGTCGAATCGATGTGCAAAACGGGGGCACACAACCTTTGTGTGGATGAGAACATTCCACTAGATTTCGTCCGCGATGTGTGTCGTCAACACGGACTCAGCTTTGGTGGGAACTTGCAATTGACCACGGTGCTGTTGCTAGGAAAACCCGAAGACGCCGAAAAGAACGCAATGGAATGTCTAAGACTCGGCGAACAGACTGGTTTTGTCCTCGCCCCTGGATGCGACATCGCCTACGACACGCCGTCGGAGAACCTGGAAGCGATCGGTAAACTGATCCATGATCCTTACCGTCAAGAAACCGTTGCGGCGCTGGCCGAAACCCGAACGCTCGACGACGTTTTGGATATGTCCGAGTACGGCAGGACGGAGAAGGTGATCGTCGACATCATCACTCTCGATTCCGAAGCTTGTGCACCGTGCCAGTACATGGTCGAAGCGGTCCAACGGATCACGCCTGAGTTTGAAGGCATCGTGCAGTGGCGAGAACACAAGATCAAGTATCGCGAAGAGATTGTCTTCATGACCAGCTTGATGGTCAAAAATGTTCCAACGATTTGCATTGACGGCCAAATCACGTTTGTCTCGCAAATCCCACCTCGTGATGAGTTGATCGCAGCGATCCAGAAGCGGATCAACCAGAAGATGCGAGACCGCATTCGCGAGCAACACGCGTCGGTATTCGTGTTGGGAGAGTCCGAGGAAGCATGCGAGGAGACTCGGCAGGGTGTCGAACGAGCGATTACCGAACTGGGGTCGGACGTGACCGTCTCGGTCGTGACCGATCCATTCGAGATTCGCCGTTTCGGTATCCCGATGTCTCAGACACCCGCCGTCGTGACTGCCAAATACCGTGTCCAATCGACACAAAGCCTTCCGCCAACCGCCATCATTAAGGAATGGATCAAGACGTTAGCATGAACACCATCCCTGTTTATCTGTTGACCGGATACCTCGGATCCGGCAAGACGACGCTGTTGAATCATTTGTTGTCACAACCAGAGCTTCAGTCGAAACGTGCTGCACTGATCATCAACGAATTCGGTAGTCTGGGGGTCGATGGGCAACTGCTCGCGAATCCCAATGACGGCGTCTTTGAACTGAACCGCGGCAGCCTGTTTTGCGCCTGCATTCAGGGAGATTTCGACAAGACGTTGAAGACGATTGCCAACGTGATTCAACCGGACCTGGTGATCGCCGAAGCCACGGGAGTCGCACAGACCAGTGATCTTTATCGATGGCTTGACGCTGCGGCGGGCGAGAATCGATTTCAAGTGCGAGCCAATGCGTGCGTGGTGGATGCCGTTCACTTCACCAAAATCTTGCCCTATCTAAAAGCCGCAACGGCTCAGGTGGTGTCGGCGGACGCGATCATCCTCAACAAAACGGACTTGGTCTCGGACGATCATCTGAACCGTTTGGCCAAGATTTTGAAGGAGATGAATCCGCGGGCTCAGCAAATCCGCGTCAGCCAGGCTGCCGTCAACTGGTCCTTCGTCGAAGGCCTCACTCACCAAACCTGCAATGCGGCACCGACCACGTCAGCTCCCCAAGAACTGGCCAGCTGTTCGATTGTCGGTCGTAGGTTCGATCGAGATCGCTTGTTGGCTGCGATCGGACAAGCTCAAGAGAAGCTACTGCGTCTCAAAGGAGTCATCGATATGGGGGGCGGCCCCGTTTTGGTTGAATCGGTGTTTGACTCTTTCTCGGAAAAACCCGCTCCCAAAGCCGCATCGAGATTTGGAATTACGGTGATTGGATGGAAGACCACGGCCGAACACTTGAGTGACCTCTTCTCAGAGTCACTCGAACCACCACCACCAAGACGCAACCAAGAAACCGTATCGATTTCGCTTGGTTGAACTCGCTCATCCTCAAGCGAAGCGTGATGAAGCACGAGTGGACGCGATGTGTTAGCCGCCGACCTCTTCCAAAGGCATTGGTATCAGCACCCTTCCTCTCTGACTCCCTTCTCCCCCGCTTTTCTTAAGATCGTGCAGTTTTCAAGTCGTTCTGTTTCGAGGAGTTACCGTACAGTTACCTCTCCTTTGCGAGAGGTCGGTGTCTCAACGCCGGGACAGGCCGCCCCGGTTTCCAAGGGGGCCGTCCACCGAGAAGTGTCGGAAATGCTGCGTCCTTCGATCCAGACGGTAATGCGTCCATGCGAACACGGCTTAGAGAATCGCTCGCTTCCTCCCCGCTTCAATATCCGGCCACCCATTGTGTTAACTTTTTAACTCAATGACCTTGCCCTGCGAGGCACCTCCTGTTTAATTATTAACAGGCAATCCATCGGTTTTCATGATCCCTGTCATCGCAAGGAGCTCACATACCCCCGAATCAAGAACAAGAACTATCCCGCCGCGAGAGACAGATCATGGATGTGATCTACGCCACCGGTAAGGCGACGGCAGCCCATTGGTTCAATCCGCTGTCGTGGTGGGCGGCCCACCGTCTTCGCATCGAAGCAGAGACCGCCTGCGACGCAGCCGTAATGGCGAATGGTTGCAAACCGTCTGATTACGCAAGCTGTTTGTGCCAGATGGTGCGGGCCGCCAAGACAGCACCAACTCGGATGGACCCGGCGCTCTCAATGTCACGTCCATCAGAACTCCCGAGGAGACTTACGATGATTCTAGACAAAAAGACCAAGCATCATGGGACCCGCTTCCCCACACTCGTGCTGAGCTTGATTCCATCAGCAGTTTTCGGTTCAGTCCTCGGCATCGCACAACTCAGTCGAGCGCAAGCCGTCGAGGTTGCAAACACGCCAGTGGAGACGCCAGGCCAAGGCGACGAAGCGTCCACGCGCGGCTCGATTGGGAATCACCCTGATCAGGACCTCGTCCGGAAGTTCCTCGGGAATCCCCCGAAGTTGTCCGAACAAGCAGACATCGGGAAAACCGTCGGGACAAACGCAAGCCGTACGGACGACCCGAGAGTCTGGACCTTGATGCAGACGATGCAATCCGACTCGATCAACGTCGGGCTCGGCCGACACTCCTTGAAAGGTAAGCTCGATTGGTTTAAGCGCGGAAAAGAATTCGTCTATGACGAAGCCCTTGCTAAGATCCGCTTTCTACGGGCACCCGCGCTCGAAGACGACTCTTGGGTGTTCGTGAGCGGTGTGCCGACAGCGCCAGGCCGATTCTTGTTGCACTCGGAGCTAACAAGAGGTTCGATCAAAGTAATCCTCGGCGACCGTCTTCTCGACGAGGGGGTAGGCTACGAAGTGGACTACGAACAGGGAATCGTAACCATCGTCGACAAGGCGATTGAGGAGCAGGGAGCGAGGTACTTCATTGCGGCAGGTGACCGCTCGGTAGGCAACCACAACAACACCGAACTCATCCGCAAACTACTCCGAGAGTGAAACGTCCAAGGCGGTTGTCGCCACTGATGACGACCACTTGCGATGTTGATTTTAGTTCTGACGCATTTGCACTCGTCACGAACGCCAGGCCGTGGTCAGAACGGGGAGATTGAGTGCGGAATCGCGAAGCGAGGGGGCAATCGGCCTAGACCAGCCCGGTCAATGGCCCGTCGCCGCAGTAGTCGGGGTTGCCGAAACTCTCTTCGGGGAATCCCATCGATTCGGTCAGACTCATTAGCAAACGATTGTGCGCGACTCGGTTATACTTCATCGATCGGCCGGTATCCCAACCGAGCCCACCGCCGACCATCACAAAGGGGATATTGTCGCGTGTGTGCGAGTTGCCTTTACCCAACTCATTGGTCCAAACGATCGTGGTATTGTCTAACAGCGATCCGCTTCCGTCGGGCTCGGGAACTTCCGACAAACGCCGTGCCAAATGAGCCACCTGCTCGGCATACCAAGTGTTGATCTTGATTAACTTTTCATAGGCCGCCTCATTGCTGTCGGGTTCGTGGGACAAGCCGTGGTGGCCTTCGTCAATCTCCAACCAACGCATTCTGGCATTCCCAACGCTGTTGGTGATTTGATAGGTCGCGACGCGAGCGAAGTCGGCGGCAAAACTGTTGACCAACAACTCGATTTGCATTTTGGCAATCTGCGGCATGTTGTCGTTTTCGGTTTCCACATTGGGCGGCAATTCGGGAACGGCATGCCCAAGATCGCTGCTAACCGAATCGCCGTCCGCACTCGGTGACTGAGCGAGCTCCGTCTTCAGGTCCTTCTCCACGGCGCGGACCATTTCGACATGCTCCTCAAGGATTCGCCGATCTTCGGTGCTGATCAAACTCTCGACGCGACGGAAGTCGTCCTTCAAATCATCCAACACGCTGGCCAACAGTGCGCGGTTCTTGGCTTGGCCGTAGAGCTTGTCGAACATCTGGTAAGGGTCGCTGATCGGCGCCATAGGCTGATTCGGACCGGCATAGGACATTCGCGTCCATGTATCGGCACGGTCCGGAACCATCACACCAAATTCAAGCGACCCAAACCGCGTTTGGGTGCTTGGATCCGCCTGCAACTTGTTCTTAATGTGTTGATCGATCGAGATTCCCTGCGACCACCCTGCGGGAGTATCGCTGCCGCCTTGGATGTCACCGGGAAACAGTTCCACGCCGGTCAACAAACAACCGATACCTCGCATGTGACCATCGCCATCGCCTTGGATCTTGTTACACACGCCGTGCAGCGTCATCATTTGATCTTTGAAACCAGCAAGCGGTTCCAAGATTCGCTTGATGTCGTAGTCGCGTCCCTCCTTCTCCGGCCAAAAATGCTTGGGAATCACACCGTTAGGGCTAAACAGAAAAACGAGCCGCTTTCTTCGCGATTGCGACGCAGCCCAACCCAAGCTCGGCAAGCCAAACAAGAAATGCGCCGCTGCATAGCTAACGCCCAACTTCTTCAGAAATTCGCGGCGAGATCGGAGAGTATTCATCGTCGTGCTTCCAGGTGCTTGTTTAAAAAAACGGGTCTGCGTTCGACAGGGGATGGAATCGGTTGCCCTAAAGTTTAAGTCAACTCGCCCTCTAGGTTTCTTCGGTGGCCATCAGGGGTTCCGAGGCTGCGGTGGCTGCAATTTGAACAAGCAAATCGCGGACCTTGAACCCGCTGCGGTGAAATTGATCGGTCAGGTGGTCCAATGTTTCGGCTCCGTAAGCGGACACCGGTTGTTTCGTAAAATACTCAAACGCGGCTTCCACAAACGCACGGTGACAATCCGCACTATCCGCCAAGTAGTTCGCCAAGTCCGCGGCTCCCTCGAAATTGACGGTTTCGCTCTCGCGAGTCACGTAACTGCCACTTGCGTCGATCGCTCGCCCGTTCTCCTCAGCTCGCCATCGCCCCACGGCATCAAAGTTTTCAAGGGCGAAACCGAGCGCATTGATTCGTACGTGGCAAACTTGACAATTCACATCTTCGGTTTGCAGCGTGACGCGTTCACGCGTAGTCAGATTAGGGTGTAAATCGGGATTCAGCGGAGCGAACGCAGCATTGGGAGGCCGCAAGGTCCGACCTAAGATGTAACGATTCAGAAAAACGCCGCGATGGATAGGCGAAGTCGTTTTGAAGTAGGCCAACCCGCTCATTAGCAGCGGATGGTTCAGCACGCCGAGGTGCATGTCCGCATCGCTGACACTTCGCCGCAGCGGCGCGCCAGCGGATTCGGCTGGCTTCCAAGCGTCACCATAAAACGCTGCCATGCGATCGGTGGTGTAGGCCCAATCGGCCTCAAAGAACTGTCGGAAATCACTGGCTTCACTCCAGACCACTTCGTCGACAAACGCATCGAAGGACGCTCTTAAGTCGGCCACCAAGCGTTGATCAAATCCAGAGTGCTGGTCATTGTCTTTGGTAATTTCGTCGATGCTGGCGACGTGGAACCAGTGGTACAAGAACGCTCGAACTTTGCCGCGGGTACGATAATCATCGACCATGCTCCATGCTGCCGCGGTTACCTGTTGTTCATTTTGTAGTTCGTTCTTATCAATCTTTTTCAGCAACCAATCGTCCACGGGCAAAGAGTCGTAAAGGGTCAAAGCCAACCGATTGGCAACCTGCTGCGACTTCGACCGATTCGAGTCGAGCGTCGGATACAAGAATCGCGGCGACTTGAGCGACAACAGGCAAACCCGCCGAATCGCTTCCGCATCATCCTCGGTCGCATCGACTTGTTTATCGATATAGACCTGTTTCGTCTCTGAGTCTAACGGGCCGCGAAATGCGGTCTCGACCATCTCGGTTAAAAAAGACCGAAGCTGTCCGCGATTCTCATCGGAATCGTTTTTATGCTTCTTGCGATAACGCGGCCACAACTCGCTCGATGCAAATTGCGAGAATTCGACGGCAGCCTGTGTCACTGCATCATCCCAAATCCGGCTCACTCCCGTGCCCCGTTCGTAACCATAACTGCTGTCGTCCGGCGGCAACTTCGTTTGAACCGCGAACGCAGCAGGAAAGCTGGTCGAAAGCAAATTGCGTGAAGGAATCACCTCTTCGCTGCCTCCCGGAGGCACCCAGCAAAGCGAAACGGACGCCGGTGGTTGCTCGGTTTTGCGTTTCCGTTGAATAAACGAAAGGTCAAAGGGATAGCCACGTCCGGCGATCAAGCGAATGCGCCTACGGAACTCCGTGCGTCCCTCGGACTGCACGTGATTGTCGATCAGCGTTCGTTCGCTGTCGCCAAAATCCAAGGTACACGAACACGTGCTATGAAGGATGATCTCGTACTCGCCCGATCGATCCGCCTTCAGCGTGCCAGACCAGTAAATGTAGAACTCTTCGGGCTGGATGCCCTCACCAGGCCCTTCGCGTCCAAAATCAAAATCGATGACCGGATCGACTCGCGTGATCTTCTTATTCTCTTCCTTCCAACGGGCGCCGTCAAAGTAGATCCCCTCGACCCCCTGCTCTTGATGCATCCAACTGTTGCCAGCAAAGTGGGCGTAAAGATCCGCGAGACTCTGGCGAAGTTGTTCGCCAGTCAATCGTGCAAACGCCCGCTTGGCGGGCCGATTCCTCAGTCGCGCGGCCTCGCTATAAAACGCATGGTGGATGTAGGCCGCAACGGCCTCGGCATCCTCGCCAACACACGCATCGGGATCTTCCTCTGGCATCGTTTCCGCGATCACCTCCGCTAATTGCCCCACCGAGAAATCGCCTACCAATTCCGCTGCGTACTCACTCTCTACCCCCTCACCCTGCTGGCCGTGACACGATGCACAGCCCTGGGAATAGAGACTCTCTCCGAGTGCCAAATCGGCCTCGTCCGCGACCGTCACAGGACTCAGATGCGCACAAAACCACACTACCGCCAGCAACGGAAGCGACAAGGAGCGGGGAAGGGATAGCGCCATGGCCACTGGAATCGAGGCAATGCGTTGGAGGGGGGCGACGAACATGATGGGTGTTCTGGAAGGGGGGGAAAGTTGTCGTGCCGGAAAAGGCTCGACGGCATGGATTGCGTTTCGGTGGGACAGCCCGATTATACCACACCGGCAATCGAGGAACAGAATCGAGGCCGATGGGCTACCCACATCGCGTCGGTGATCGCTGAATTCGCTTGGATCACAACACAATCCCAACGAGTGACGAGAGCGGGCCAAACTGCCCCCCGATCGGTTGCTCGTTTCGCCAACGGTCGCGCCGCATTGCGTTGACTTTGCGGGCCATGGCGTAAATTCCGATTGTACAGGTGGCCCCGCACCGAAGAAACATTGCGTACGACCGCTGGAGTCGTGCCCCCCTACGCGATCATGCTGCTAAAGAGACAAGATTCGATGAAGATGCTCTGCTCGCGACGAGCTTTCCCCCTATTCGCCTACGTGATTGGTGCGGCCGCATCGTCGTTCTTTCTGTTTTTGACGACGTCGACCACTCAGGCAGCAGACCCTGCGACCGAATTAGCCGTTTTTGAACCCACGCTCCATTCACCACGCCCCCTGCTGACACTGCCCGCGGAAACGGACGTACAGGTTGCTGAGCGGGAGCAGTGGCTTAATTTGATTTCGGCCGAGACGGTCGAGTTGCTGGACACCTCCGCCGCCAGCATTGCGCAGATCAATTACTGCTCCGAATGCTCACCCGTGCTAACGACCGAGCCTCCGCCAAAAGGTTTTACGGTCGGCGCGTTTCGCATCATCCCTTACGGAACCATTTGGGCTGACATGGTTTTCGCCACCAGCCGCACCGTGCCGGGGCGATTCGCATTGTGGATCGCGTCCGAACAGGACCAAGGCGAAGCGGCGTTCGAACTTGACGCGAGACGAAGCCGTGTCGGGTTGGATGTGCTCGGTCCCTCGATCGGCTGTTTAGACAGCGGCGCCAAAGTGGAAGTGGATTTTCTCGGCAACTTCACGACGGACAACCAACCCGATGTTCGCCTGCGCCATGCCTACTGGGAAGCCAAGAATGACGATACTCGGCTGCTGGTCGGACAAACCTGGGACATCGTGTCGCCGCTGTTGCCCAATACGGTGAATTTCTCCGTCCTCTGGGCTGCGGGGAACGTGGGGTTCCGCAGGACCCAAGCGAGAGCAGAGCGCTACATCGATCTCGGCTCCGGAACAACGTGGAGCCTGCAAGGCGGGATCGCTCAAAACATCATCCAGGACTTGGCAACCGGATTCAGTGCCGCCGGAGTCACTCGCGAATCAGGCAGTTGGCCCATGCTTCAGGGACGTTCCGCGATCGCATTCAATAACGTGGTCGCAGGCGGCAAAACGCTGGCCCTCGGCGTTTCCGGTCATCTCGGTGAAACAGGCTTCGATTTCAGCGGCGGGCATCCAGCCAACCCCGCCTTAGTGGCCGAAGATGACGCACGGATTGAAACGTGGTCCTTCAACGGGGACGCAACGATCCCGCTGACCGAGCGCATGAGCTTTCAAGGTGAGTTCTTCACCGGATCCAACCTAAGCAACATTCTCGGCGGGATCAGTCAGGGAGTCTGTCCCTGCTTGCGAGTTCCCATTCGTTCCACCGGAGGATGGGGAGAGCTGTCCTATGTGCTGAACAAGAAATCATCGCTTCACTTTGGCTATTCGATTGATGACCCCAACGATGCCGACAGCTTGATTGGACGAACGAAAAACCAAGTGCTGTACGCGAACATTTTCTATAAGTTCACCGACAACCTGTTGACCGGTTTCGAAGTATCGAATTGGCGAACCGACTACCACAATCGGACCAACGAACCGGGTTACACGTTCGTCTCTGCGCCGACCGAACCCGGCAAAGCTGTGCTGCTGGATTGGATGATGCGGTACACGTTCTAGTTCAAGTTGGCTCTCGTCTAGAGCATGGATGGTAGAATAAGCATGAATCCCCCCCAACCAACGATCGAGAAACGGAAATGACCTTGCCGAAGCTCATTGTTTTCGACCTCGACTTTACACTTTGGGACTGTGCCGGAACTTGGTGCGACTGCCTTGCACGGCCGTTTCGCGTCCATGCTGGGCGCATTCTTGATCGCGGGGGTCGGCGGGTGACCTTTTACAAGGACGTGCCTTCGATCCTTGATTTCTGTGACAGGAACGAGGTGGCCATCGTCGACAACGACGCTGATCTTGATTATCGCACCGCCGGCATCCCGTACGTCTTGCCTGGCCAAGCGGACCACCATGTTAAGAACAGCTTCAGTTGTGAATCGGCAAACTCTCGCTGACTTGGACTCAGTGCATCGGTCGCTTCCAAGGCATGGCTGTATTCGGGGTTGCCCATTTGGACCATCAAGTGTTTGTAGTACAGCACCAAGTCGGGGCCTTCATCGAAGGTGGACAAGACTCTCAAGGCTTCGTCAAGTTCCTTTGCAAACCGTCGTGCTTCCGCATCCCCGAGCTGGGCTGCTTGACATAGCGACACCAACGCCAAGACTTGATCGGGCAAACAATTGCCGATTCCCGTGATTGCGCCTTTTGCGCCACAGTTTATAAAACCATGGAACACTTGCGTGTCAACGCCGGCCATCAGCAGCACGTCCTGGTCGGCGTGGGTGATGAACTCTGCGGCATAGCTTAGCGATGCCGCACCACCGAATTCTTTGAAGCCGACCAGATTGGGAAATTCACGGCGAAGGTCAAAGAACAAATCGGCTTTGGTTTCATAGCCGTAGTAGGGGCTGTTATAGATCACCGCTGGCAACCGAGGTGCTGCCGAGAAGACGCGAGCGAAATGGGCCCGCTGGGCGGACGCCGATGTGCCTCGCGACAGCAACCGTGGGATGACCATCAAGCCTTTTGCACCCACCCGTTGAGCATGCTCGGCATGACTGGCTGCCGCCGCGGGACTGGGGGCTCCGGTGCCGACAATCACCGGCACACCCGCCTCAGCCAACTGACGCACGCCCTCTTTCCGATCGGCATCGGACAACAATGGCCATTCCCCCATTGATCCGCAATAAACCACCGCATTCATCCCTCGATCGATCAATCGTTTGGACGTTTCAACAAGCGCCACAAAGTTCGGCGAACGGTCAGCGTTGCAGGGAGTCATGACTGCGGGAATGCAGCCACGGAAGACACTGGAGTCAAAATCGGAAGAAGTCATGGTCGGATATTCGCAGAAGATAGAGAGAGAGCCGCAATGAAGGTCGACGAGCCTAATAAGAATAGCGAACTCGCATTCTAACCTCCTCACACGCGTTTGCGACCAGTCAGCGGATGTCGATCAACGTTTTTCGGCGTAGGCCTTGGCCACTTCTTCGGCAATGACTCGGTACCCCTCTCGCACCGCCTGTTCAGGCATCGTAAAGGTCACGCGCAAGCACTCGTCCCGATGACGCCATGGATCATCATCAAGACCAAAAAAGAAATAGTTGCCGGGAACGACCAAAACATCGCGTTGCTTGAGCCGTTGGTACAACTCCATCGATGTGATCGGTAACCCCTCAAACCACATCCATAAAAAGAACGCACCCTCGCTGACGTGAATTCGATAGGGCAACTTCGGGTCGAAAAACTCTTCCACCCACCGCTCCGCCTGCTGTGACTTGCTGCGGTAATACGGCTGGATCACATCTCGACTGAGTGTCAAGATCTCACCACTCTCGATCAGCGGCGTCACCATGGCTTGACCGATGTTCGTGTTTGCCAAACCGATGATCGACATCATCGATTCGAGAGAGCGAATGATCTCGGGACGAGCGATGACGATGCCCGTCCGCGTTCCCGGCAACCCCAGTTTTGACAAGCTCAGCGTCAAAATGATCTGGTCGTTCCACACCGGGGTCGCGTCAGTGTAGATCGCATTTGGAAACGGAGCACCGTACGCATTGTCAATGATGAGCGGAACGTCGTGCTGCGTGGCGAGCTTAGCCAAGCGGTCGATTTCCGTGTCGGTCAAGACGTTTCCGGTTGGATTCGTTGGCCGCGAAACACAAATCGCAGCCACGTCTTCGGCAACCGTTAAGGCATCAAAATCAACGCGATACTTGAACTGGTGTTCGCCCATCCGCTCAATTCGTGGTTTGACAGCACGAAACAGCCCCAAATCATCTTTGCGACCATCGCTGCTCGGTGGTCCACCATCCACCGCTTGATTGGCATAACCAATGTACTCAGGCACCAGCGGTAGCAACACCTTTTTGCGGCGACCGTCACGAAACTTACCGGCCAACGAATTGAACAGCATGAAGAATGCGGTTTGGCCGCCCGCGGTAACCCCAACATGCTCGGACGTGATGTCCCAGCCAAATTGGCGTCGAAACAGCCCCGCCACCGCCTTACGAAATTGCGGATTCCCAGCGGGAGGCTCATAGTGCCCCAGCGCATGTTCGAGTGCACCCTCTTCGCCAAGAACGCACTCCATCCGTTGGCGCCACAAGGCATCCATTTCGGGAATGTGGGCGGGTTGTCCCCCTCCCAGCATCCGGACTTGATCGCCACCTTTGGCCAAGGCATGACCAAGGTCATCCATCAACTCTCCGATGCCACTACCGCCGCAAAGCTGATCGCCAAATTCAGATAATTCCCAAGTCATGATTGTCTTCGGTTACTTCCAAGCATTGCGATGCATCACGTGTCGATACGGTACATCATGTGAAAAGGAGACGCCAACGCGTCTTAGGGGTTCACCTGATTGAGGGTCAATTGCGATCCGTTCCGCAGTCGATCGAGACTCTCGGCGGGCAATGGGCCAGTCAGAAAAATTCGGGGTCGGTCGGTCATAGGTCCATTGAGGGGGGATCGAGGATGCAGACGAAACTGGTTCGCGAGAGCCGGAATATCCGACATCTGACAAAAAAACGCTGAAACTCTCGACGGTTTCGGGGGTTAGATAGGTTGTGCGCGTTTCAATCGGCATTTTTGCCATAAAACACGCCACGATGTGGGCGGTTTCGCCGCCAAACCATGATAATTCGCAGCAAGTGGTGACTATGATGGGCTATTTACCCTGTGATGGCCCCCACGAAAAGGGCTGCACCACGGCTACCGCGTTCCTTTTCTCGATTCTGCTAATTTGAATATGAAAAATTCAATCATTACTATCGCAATCCTGCTGATCGTTGTGGCGATGTCATCGAAGTATGCTTCGGCGCAGAGCGGCGAGGCAGTGGAATCGACTCTGGCTGCGGATGCGACCACGCAGGAAAGCGTCGAGTCCTTGGAATCGCCGCTGGCTGCGGATGCAACCGCACAGGAAAGCGTCGAGGCTGTGGAATCACCGCTGATAACGGATGCTGCCGCAGAAGAAAGCGTCGAGGCCGAGGAATCCCCCCTTGCTACCGAAGCGGCCGCGGAGCAGGTCGGCATGCAGCCGATGGCATCTCAGCCCACCGTGGCTCCGGCGGCCGAAACCGGCCAATTGGTCTTCAACTTCTCTGGAACCGGTTGGCAAGACGTGTTGGAGTGGTTCGCCGAAATGGCCGACCTTTCGCTGCAAATCGACCGTTATCCGGCAGGAACCATTAGTTTTGCCGACCCCTCTCGCTCGTACAGCGTTGACGAAAGCCTCGATATCCTCAATCGACTGTTGTTAGACCGTGGCTATGCCTTGGTACGTCGTGGCCGGATGTTGCTGCTGATCGATTTGGAAGTTGACAACGCCGCAAATCTGATCAGCGAAATGGCCGAGTTGGTTCTTCTTGAGGAATTGGACGGACGAAGCCGTAGTGATATTGTCAGTTGCGTTTTTCCCTTGGGCAGTCTGACACCCGATTCCGCCCGTGAAGAATTGGCCCAGTTGATCGGGCCTTGGGGCCGCGTGATCGTATTGGACAGTGCCCGGCAGGTGAAAGTGACCGAAACGGTCAGCAAATTGTTGGCGATCCGCCAATTGCTCGAAAACGCCAAGCAGGCAGAATCGAGTGTGGTAGAAATCATTCTCACCAACCGTGGCGCTGACGAAATGCTCGAGCTTGCCCGACCCTTGATCGGGCTGGAACCAGGAGCGAATTCCGACGAGTCCATCCGCATCGCGGTCGGCCTGTACGGCGAACGCATCTACGCCACCGGTTTACCAGGAAAGGTCAGCTTGTTGGAAAGCATTATTGAAAAAGCCGACAAGCCGCTGGCGACCTCCGACGCCGACGCCGGAAATGAAGTCATCTTGCCCGTCTTCCAGACGCACTCGGTCACTCAGGCCGATAGTTCGACGGTCTTTGACGTCCTGCAAACGCTGCTGGCGGGGACGCCGGATGCTCGAATCGCCGTCGATCCCAAGACCAATGCGATTGTCTCTTACGCGCGCCCCGAGACGCAAGCTTTGATCAGCGAAACGATTGCGAAATTAGAAGGCAACGGGCAAGACTTTAAAATCATCAACCTGAAGCGACTCGATCCAGCCCAAGCCTTATTGACGATCAATAAATTCTTTGGCGTGACCGAGGAAGGCGGCCAAGGACCGACGATCGACGGCGATCCGGTCACGAACCGATTGTGGGTTCGCGGCACGACCGAGCAAATCAAGATGGTCGAGCAATTGATCGGTGAATTGGAAGGTGACGATTTGCTTGGCGCCCTGAGCGATAAAGTACGCGTTTTGCCCTACACGGGGCAACCCGCTGCCGATGCGTTGCAACAGGTCCAAGATGTTTGGTCCGTGTTGGGCCGAGGAAACCAGATTCGCACGATCAGCCCATCGAGTGGTGGCGGAATGCGAGGCGGAATGCCGGATCGTCGTGTTCATCCACGCCCCGAACCCAATCAAACGAACGGACCTGCCACGCAACCCGACAAGCCGACCTCGCCCGACCAGCCTGATTTTGCCCGCCGCCCGACCAGCGAGGTTGCCAACCCATTCCGCGAGCAACATTTGGTGACCACCCAGGTGGGCGAACTTGCGTCGGTCACCGATTCGGCGGATACCGATTCGAACCGTGCCGCTGCACCGCAGAGCGATCCCCCTTCGATCAAATTAGACTTTCAGGGTGCGGACATCGTCGTCCAATTTTCACCGGCGGGAATGATCGTCGCTTCGGAAGACACCGAAGCGCTCGATGCCTTTGAATCGCTCATGCAATCGTTCGCTTCCCAATCGGCGATGAGCAACAGCTTGCCAACGATTTTTTGGCTTAAGTATGCCAAAGCCGACGTGACGGCCGAGTTGGTTAGTAGTATTTTGGGCGGGGGAGAGAGCTCGTTGTCCTCCATGACCGATTCGATCAGCAGCGGATTGGGCGGAATCGGTGGTGGGATGCTCGGTTTGTTGGGAGTCGGCGGTGGCGGTGGTAGCGATTCGTCTGCCAAGAGCGTGTTGACAGCCACCGGCTCGGTCAGCATTGTGCCCGACGCTCGGCTGAATGCCCTGATTGTTCAAGCAAACCCGATCGATCTTGAATTGGTCGAACTGATCCTGCAAAAAATCGACATTCAAGAAAGTCCCGAGGATGTCGAGGTCGTTGCGAAACCGGCTCTGATTCCCGTCATTTATCAAGACGCAAAGGATGTTGCCGAAGTCGTCAAGAGCGTCTTTGCCGATCGGATGCAAGAGGCCTCGAACAGCCGCAGCGGCGGCGGAGGCGGAGGCGGCGGTCAACCGAGCCCTCAAGAGTTGATTGCCGCGCTGCGGGGTGGTGGTGGACGGGGCGGCGGAAAACAAGCAGCGGAGAGCGAACCCTCCAAGATCACCGTGGCGGTCGACGTCCGCAGTAATTCCTTGGTCGTGACCGCGACACCTCAAGATTTCGAAGAGGTGCGACAATTGGTGATCGCCCTCGACGAAGGTGGCATGCAAAGCGAAGAAAGCGTCGAAGTGGTAACCTTAAAAGGCAACATTAAGGCCGATGTGGTCCGACAGGCACTTGAGTCGGTACTAGGAACAACGGTAAAAAGCACCAGTGGTGCGTCATCAGGAGCTTCGTCCAGCAGCTCAGGCGGCTCGACACCGGCTGCGAGTGGCGCCCCAAGTTCCGACGAGATTCGACGGCGGATCGAGATGTTTCGCTCGATGCAAGCCGGCGGCGGCGGCGCGCCAGGCGGATTCGGTGGCCGCGGTGGTGGAGCAACAACGTCGGGCCGAGGAGGAGGAGGAGGAGGAGCACCAAGCGGACGCGGCGGTGGAGCACCCGGCGGACGCGGTGGTCGGTAAGTTCGTGTTATAAGGGATGGAAAAGAGATGATCATGCACGCGGGTGAAATTCTGAAACGTCGTGGCCTGCTGAGCAGCGAACAGCTTGAGCAGAGTCGCAAAAACAATGCACCCAACATCGTTCAAGCGGCCATTTCGCTTGGCTATGTTGATGAGCGAGATGCGTTGAAGGCCTTGGCCGAAGAGGTGGGGCTTGATTATGTCGATCTGCGAGAAACGGACATCGACTTGAGGGCGCTCGAAGGCTTTCCGCAAAAACTGATCTATCGCCAATCGCTCTTTCCGATCGGATTTGACGAAGGAGCCATTGTGGTGGCGACGTCCGATCCCCTCGATCTGTACCCGCTCGACGAGGCCAGTGCCGCAACGGGCAAGAGCATTGTCCCGGTCGTGGCCGAACGTGCCGAGATCGCCCGCTTGGTGAAGCAGCACCTCGGCGTCGGTAGCGAAACCGTCGAAGGTTTGATGGCGGCCAAAGGCGACGAAGAAGTCGAATTGCTCGACCAGATCGAGACCGACGGCAGCGAGTTGAGCGAGATGGCGCAGGAAGCGTCGGTGGTTCGTTTGGTGAATGAAATCCTGCTGGAAGCCATCGAAGTGCGTGCCAGCGATGTTCACATCGAATCACAATCCGACGGGCTTCAAATCCGTTATCGGATCGACGGCATCCTTCATCAACAACCGGTTCCCCCTGAGATCAATCGGTTTCAAGCGGCAATCATCAGTCGTTTGAAGATTCTCGCCCGATTGAACATCGCCGAGAAACGATTGCCGCAGGACGGGCGGATCAAACTGCGAGTGCATGGCCGTGAAGTGGACATTCGTTTGAGCGTGATCCCGATGATCCACGGTGAAGGCTTGGTCATGCGTGTGCTTGACAAGTCGTCGATGGTGTTCGACCTAAAAAGCTTAGGGATGAACAATGAGGTCTACGATACGTTCAGCGAAATCATCACCTATCCGCACGGCATTGTCTTGGTGACGGGTCCTACGGGATCGGGTAAAACCACCACGCTGTACAGCAGCTTGCTTCAGATCCGCAGTCCGGAAACCAAGATCATCACGACCGAAGACCCGGTTGAATACCAACTTGACGGGATCAACCAGATCCAAGTGCACCCCAAGATTGGATTGACCTTCGCGGCATCACTCCGGAGCATTTTGCGACATGACCCCGACATTGTTTTGGTGGGGGAAATCCGCGACTTGGAAACGGCGGAAAACGCGATCCAAGCGTCGTTGACCGGTCACTTGGTCTTCAGCACGTTGCACACCAACGATGCCGCCGGAGCGTTCACCCGGATGGGCGACATGGGCGTCGAACCGTTTTTGGTCGCCGGGACCGTCGAAGCCGTGATGGCTCAACGACTGGTTCGGCGATTGTGCAAACATTGTAAACAAGCGTACCAGCCAACCAAGGAAGAACTGCCAAGCGATTTTCCTTGGGACCGCGCCGGTGATTCGACGCTCTATCACAGCACGGGGTGCCGTGAATGCCGCCACGTCGGTTACAGTGGACGGATGGGGATCTACGAATTGCTGGTCAGCAACGAAGATATCCGACAATTGGCTCAAGAACGAGCGAGCAGTTGGGATATCCGACGCGCGGCAATCAAACATGGGATGCGGACGTTGCGAATGGATGCCTGGGACAAAGTCATCGCAGGCGATACCAGCGTGGACGAAGTGCTTCGAGTGACTCGAGGCGAGGCCGTTTAATATGCCAACGTTTTCCTACATCGCTCGTGATCTGTCGGGCCAACAAGTGACCGGAACGATCGAAGCGAACGGAGAACGCGAGGTCGCAGGGATTTTGTCTGAGCGTTCGTTGTTTCCTGTTCAAGTCGACGATCTTGCAAAGACCAACGCCACGACAATGTCGTCCCTGTTCGGAGCAAGTAAACGCGTCAATGGCCAAACCATGTCCGTCTTTTATGGCCAATTGGCATCGCTGCTGCGCAGTGGAGTGCCCATGATTCGGTCGCTCAATGTGCTCAGTTCGCAGACATCCGACAAGGTACTGAAGGAAGTCGTCGCGGACGTGCGGGCACGGGTCGAAGATGGGGAACCACTCGGTGAAGCCTTCTCACGCTACCCAGGCGTGTTTAGTGAGATGAGTGTGAACATGGTCCGCGCCGGCAGCGAGGGCGGTTTTCTGGAAGATGCCCTCGACCGCGTCGGAACCTTTACCGAATTGCAGGAAGACCTGAAAGGCCGCACGATCAGTGCGATGGCCTATCCGGTGTTCCTGTTCTCGGTCGGCACGGTGGTGATCACCGTGTTGTTGGTGTTCTTTGTCCCAAAGTTTGAACTGCTATTTGAGCGATTGCGTAAGAAGGGCCAAATGCCTTGGGCAACCGAATGGCTACTCGCTTTCAGCAGTTTTCTGCAGAGCTATGGTTGGATCGTGTTGATCCTGATTTTCCTGGCCGTGATCGCGATCAAGATGAAACTCAATACGGAATCGGGAAAGGAATGGGCCGACCGAGTCAAATTAAAGATCCCGGTACTTGGCGACATCCTGATGAACCTCTCGGTTGCCCGTTTTTGCCGCGTCTTGGGAACACTGCTGGGCAACGGCGTGCCGATCATTAAGTCTCTGGAAATCAGCCGGAGCGCGACGGGCAATCGGCTGTTGAGTCGATCGATTGCGGATGCGACCGAGAACATTCGTAGCGGGGAGAGCTTGGCAACGCCGCTACGTGCATCGGGCTATTTGCCGGCAAATGTCACCGAGATGATCAGCGTTGGCGAAGAGAGTAACTCACTCGAAACGGTCTTGCCCGACATCGCCGATTCGCTTGAAAAGCGGACGTTCCGGCGACTCGACTTGTTCGTACGGTTGCTTGAGCCGATCATGCTGTTGGTGATGGCCATCCTTGTCCTCGCGGTCGTCATGGCCTTGCTCGTTCCGGTCTTAAAGAGCAGCACGGCACTTTAGAACCTATCCGAAAAGGGGTCTGACCCTTTGTCGACCGACGTTTCGATTGCTCAACAAACTCTTTGTTTTCCAATGGATTCGCTACCGATACGCTCAGACCAAGAGAGGGTCAAACCCCTTTTCGGATAAGTTCTTAGTTGCCAATCGACTCCGTTGGCCCTATCAGATGTGTTTGGTTGCAATCTCTCTGCAGCACGATGCCGAGGTCTTGCAAAAGCGAGCCCGTGTCGGCACTGACCGAAACCAACGACAACGCGTACCTCGACAAATCGGTCGCGTAGCTGAGTTCAGCTTGCAAGAGATCCTCCTGAGCGTCGAGGAGGAATTCAATTTGGATCTTGTCGGCTTCAAACAGGACTTCGGAGGATTTCAAGCGGGCTCGGACGGCTTCGGCTTGCAGCCGCGAAAACTCCATCGCATCGAAGGCGGTTTCAACCTCCGCAACGGCATCGGTCAATTCAAATTGCAGCGTCCGTTGTTGCTCCAGCAGAATGCTACGGTCTTTGGCGAGTTGCAGTGTCGCGTTCCGCACAGCCGCACGAGCTTGTCGCTGCCCGGCGACAACGCCCATCTCAACGCCAAATTCGAATTCTTGGTGGTCAAGCGAGAAGAAGTCCTTGTAGGCGCTGCTAAACCTTTCTCCATCGCCAGTCAAATCATCGCCAAAGCCACGCAGCCGATAGCGACCGATCAAATCCAATTGCGGCAACAAGAAGTTCTTTGTCGCCACCAATCGCAGTTCTTGCTGCTGAACCTTCAATCGTTGCCGCTTCAACTCCGACCGGTTCATCATCGCCCGCGCCACCGTCGTGTCGAGATCGAAGGAGAACTCGGCTAACACATCTTCGTCAACCGGGAACAGCAATTCGTGTGGCTGGTTCGGCAACCCGATCATTTGGCGCAATCGTCGCTCCGTCGCCAACACGCCACCTTGACCGCTGCTGCCGCCGATTGCCATTTCTGCTTCTCGGCAGTAGCGGTAATACTTCGCCCGTGACTGGGCCTCTTTGTTTGCTTCACCGCCGCCCAGCTTCGCTTCACTTCGAGCGAGAACGCTTTGCCACGTTTGATAAGCCATGTCGCGAGCAGCGATGACACTGTCATAGTGTCGATATTGGCGTTTCAAGTCCCAATAGACCGCGTACAGGTCACGGACGAACGTCCGCACTGCGATTTCAAAATCGGTGTCGCTGATCCGATTGTTGAGTCTCGCGATCAGAATCCCATTGGAGAAATTGAAACCAGGCTGTGCGTTGGGGCCGGCGATCAAGTTAAATTCACGTCCAGCACCACGCAACAAAGGTTGTCGTACCCCTGCTTCGAGTTGCGTTTCCCAGTAGTTCGGAAAGATGTTTCCCGTTCGGTTGTTGTTGTCGTACAGCTTGATCGTGTTGATGTCCCAGATCGCACCATTTTGACTTCGCTTTTGTACGCGACCGGTCAGATTGGCGTAATCTTGCAACAATTCTTGGACGTCACCACCCAACGTCGCATTGTTGAAAACACGATCATTGTTTTGCGACGAGACACTGGCCGACAAAACACTGTCAAACTCGGCCAACGCCGCTTGCGGCCCAAAGTACGGATCGCTTGCGGCAATGCCGGTGTCGAAAACAGTGGTGGCCGTTTCGGGATGAGCCAAGATCCGCAGCCCCAGAGGCTTCAGCACGGGGCTGCTCGCCAATGCCATCGCAATCACTTCATTTTGCGTGATTGGACGCTTTGTCGCCGTCTCAGGATCGGTCGCGTAGGCGAAAGTGTTCGGCGAGGAAAGGGTCCCAGGACCCGCCGGATGGCGGGTGACCTTTTTGGTGCCCAGCCAAGAATCCTGATCGAGCTGCTGCTCCGCTTGATCGCTCAATTCCATTAGATCTTGGGCCGCAGATTGGGTAGGCTCGGCTTTCGGATCCCCATGGCCTTGAAATGCGGCCAATTGGAAGGGCGACAGCTTCGCAGGGAGCTCCTCTGCAATCAGCGCGTCCCCGGGCGGCGACGTCGTCCCGCACGATCGTTCCTCCGGCTTCACCGGCGCAGCCTTCCGATAGGGAAAACCTCCGCGATTCGCGGAACTGCACCCCGCGGTCGCGATCAGAATGGCTGCCGCCAAACACCAGCGACGGCGGCTGCGGCGATGCTTCAGGGAAATCGACGATTGGTTTAGTGAAGCGGCCACGATTCGGCACATCCTTTTGCCAATAGTTCTAGGCTGTATGCTGTCAAGCATCGGATGTACCCTCACGTCATCTACACCCACGTGAGGGACGCTTGCCAAACACTGCACAACCGTCACGATGTCGGTTACGGCAACTATGCATGTTGTAAGGAATCGTGTATGCCAAACGCCCAGACGGGAACATCACTTCCAAGGAGCCTCGGTCAGATGCCAAGACGCAATTTCGGACTTTCTTCGCTGATCGCTCGGTCCGTTCGCCACGGCAAGCGAATATCAGCATCCGTCGCGATCGGGGTTGCTACGGCAACCGCCGTGATCGTCGGAGCACTTCTGGTTGGGGACTCGATGCGAGGAAGCTTGCGAGCGTTGACCGTCGAACGCCTCGGGATGACCGATTCAATCGTCGCACCCGGATCATTCTTCCAAAGCGACAAAATCGTCGCAGAAAACCGAGGCGCCGCGGCTGTTCTCTTCTTTCCTTCTGGAATCGCAGAACACAAAACGGAAAAAACGATCCAAAGAGCGGGATCGGTGCAGTTGATTGGCTGCGACGAGGCATTTTGGAATTTGGACGTGGGTGATGTACGACCGAGCCGTTTGCCGACCGACGACGGTGTCGTGCTAAATCAATCGGCTGCGTCCGAGCTGAACGTTACCGTCGGCGATACCATCACGGTTCGGCTCCCTGTTGAACAGGCGGTACCTGCCGACAGCCCGTTGGGACGCCGCGATGTCCAAAGCGAAGGCTTGCCACGAATGACGGTGTTGGACATCCTTCCTGACCAAGGGCTTGGACGATTTGCGATATTGCCAAGCCAAGCGTCGCCAAGGAACGTCTACTTGCGACGAGAAACCGTGGCCGATGCCTTGGATCGAAACGGCCAGGCGAACATGGTGCTGTTTCCTCACCCTATCACGCGCGATGAATTGCCGATTGATTTACCGGCGCTCGGTTTGAAATTGAAACGCATTCAAAAACGCTTTCCTGCCGACGATCGCGGGGAAACCATCTATGACTATTTCTCGCTCACCAGCGATCGCTTGTTGATCCCCACGATCGCGGTCGACCCCATCATCAATCGTGTTGGCGACGATCGGGCTGCCCCAGTGATGACGTACTTGGCCAATGCGATCGAACGGGTGTCCGACGAGGGCCAGGTGACGGCATCGGTACCCTACAGCACGATCACCGCAATCGATTCATCAACCGAGTTGCCACTCGATTTCCGACGACCGGACGGCGCCTCCCCAGCGGCAGTCCCGTTGGTGCTGAACCAATGGGCTGCCAAGCAGCTTGATGCATCGGTAGGGACACCGTTAAGGGTCGCCTATTATGAACCCGAGGTCGAAAACGGCCGCGAAGTGGAGCGATTTTTCGATGCGGTCGTGACTCAAATTGTTCCGATCACCGCACCGGCGAAGCCCTTCCGCCTCGGCCGCGAGGCGGTTTTTGACCAACCCCCCACCGTGTACAACGATCCAGATCTCACGCCCCTTGTTCCTGGAGTGACCGACCAAGATTCCATCAACGACTGGGACTTGCCCTTTACTTTGCAGCGGGAGATTTCCTCCGCTGACGATCTGTACTGGAATGATTTTCGTTTAACTCCGAAAGCATTCTTGCCACTTGCCACAGGCCAACGGTTGTTCGGCAGCCGATTTGGACACGTCACAGGGCTTCGGATTCAACCCACCGAAGGGGAAAACGAACAAGCATTGGCGAGCACGATTTTGGCCTCCCTGCGACCTCAGTTCGACGCATTGGGCTGGGCAGTCCAGCCAATACGCGAACAACAACTCAATGCCTCGCGAGGCACGACGCCATTCGATGCGTTGTTCCTATCGTTAAGCTTCTTTGTCATTTTGTCTGCCTTGATGCTGATCGCAATGCTGTTTCGACTCGGTCTAAGCGGTCGGCTCAAAGAACTCGGAACCCTGTTGGCTGTTGGCTGGACGCCACAACGTGTCGGTCGCGTGGTGCTGGGCGAAGGAGCTTTGGTTGCAACTGCCGGCGTGTTGATCGGCATCGTCGTGGGCATCGGCTACGCCATGTTTGTACTTTTTGCGCTGCGTTCGTGGTGGGTCGGTGCGGTAACGGTTCCCTTCTTGACCTTTCACTGGACCTTCAAGAGCATCCTGATCGGCGCGACTGCAAGTTGGTGGGTGGCGATGCTCACACTCTGGATCACCACGAGGTCGATCGTACGGGTTGATGCACAGCAATTGCTGTCGGGAAGAGATACCGATTCATCCGCAAAGCTTGTGACAACGACCAAGAACTCGAGACGGTGGACAAGACTTCCCATCGCGGCAATGATCATCGCCGCTGCGGCCGTGGCGATTGCGTCGGTGGGCGCCAGCATGGGCGGACAAGCTGCAGCAGGCGGTTTTGTGGGGGGCGGTATGCTGCTTCTGATTGCGACGATGTTGGTGGTGTACGATCGACTAAAGCGTCCGCGAACCATCATTAACGATTTCGACCAAAGCTCGCTTACGCTCGGGTCGCTGGCGGTGCGAAACGGGTCTCGAAATCCGCTGCGGAGCACGATGACCATTGGATTGATGGCAACCGCTTCCTTCTTAATCATTGCGATCACAGCATTTCAGCTTCGTCCGACCGAAAAGGGAACCGGCGGTTTTGATCTCATCGCTCAATCCGCACAGCCTCTCTATCGTGACTTCGCCGCCGCGGATGTTCAGCAAGATTTGCTTGGAGAGAACGCATCACAGCTTGAATCGGCCATCATCGCACCGCTTCGGCTCCGCGAGGGGCAAGACGCCAGTTGCAACAATTTATACCAAGCAACGGCGCCGACCGTGTTGGGAGTACGCCGTTCCTTTCCATCGCTATTCCGGCGTCATGCAGATCGTTTGGCTGGCTTCGAGTGGGCATCCGCTGCACCGACCGGCAAGGACGAATCGCCGTGGGATCTGTTGTCAAAGGAAGCAACGGGAACTGCCGAAGATCCGATCCCCGTCGTGATCGATCAGAATACCGCGATGTGGAGCCTACAGATGCACAGCGGTATCGGCGAGGTTCGCGGCTTTGAATTTGATTCGGGGAAATCCGTCTTCTTTCAAGTCGTGGGTCTGCTCTCCAATTCTCTATTGCAGGGAAAGTTGCTGATTGGTGAAGCCAACTTTGAAAAGCAGTTTCCCAGTATCAGCGGCTATCGGTTGTTCTTGATGGCGTCGAGCGGCAACGAGTCTTTGGCACCCATGCTGGAGAACGAGCTTGGGGATGTTGGGATGGATGTTTCGGAAACGCGAGACGTCTTATCAGGCATGTTAGCGGTGCAGAACACCTATTTGCGTACGTTCCAAAGCTTGGGGGCACTCGGACTGCTGCTCGGCACCATCGGTTTGGCGGTCGCCCAACTTCGCAGCGTGTTGGAGCGACGAGGCGAGTTGGCGGTCATGCGAGCGGTCGGGTTTACTCGGCACCGATTGGCTGGTGTCGTGATGCGAGAAACGGCCATGTTGTTGGGAGTCGGAATTGGTTGCGGGGCGTTGTGTGCGCTGTTTGCCGTATTGCCCTATGGCAGGATCAGCGGGATCCATCCACCTTGGATGGAACCGCTGGTCATTGTCCTTGGTATTGTCGCCTTTGGACTCTTAGCGGGACTCCTTGCCGTCATACGAGTCGTCAAGATGCCGTTGCTCGAGTCGCTAAGGAGCGGGTGAGTTCGAAAGGAGTTGGCCCCGAGATCTCAGGAATTGAGTAATGGCAGGCGTCCCGTCCAGCCATGTGTTGATTGTGGTACGCTTTTTCGCTCCTCCGTTTGTCGACTTGGATGCCTCCTCCGTTTGTCGACTTGGATGGAGCTGTGCACGACCTTGACTGACCCACCCGTACGCGTGAACTCCAACACTCCTCGGCCTCATGCATTTTGTTCCCCATCGTCTCGCTCACCCAGCGGACCAGCTTGCCGTGGATGAGGCATTGTTGTTGTTCGCGGATGAAGCGACCGAGTTGAAGGAATCACAACACGAGTTTTTGCGAGTTTGGGAATTTGCCAAGCCGACGGTGGTGGTGGGGCGATCGTCCCGTGTTCGGGATGAAGTGGATGTGCCGTATTGTGATGCGTGTGCGATACCGATTTTCCGTCGCTGCAGCGGTGGCGCGAGCGTGGTGGGCGGTCCCGGATGTTTGATGTACAGCCTCGTGTTGGACCTCGATCTTCGACCGGAACTGACTCACATCGATGCCAATCACCACTTCGTGATGCGACGTTTACTTCAGGCAGTGAATCGACAATTGGAGCAACAGCATGACGAAACGGCGGCCTTTCAAGGCACCTGCGACTTGACGTTTGTGAATCGGAAGTTCTCCGGCAACAGCATGCGAATGACTCGCCATCATGTCCTTTATCATGGCACGATCCTGTATGATGCCGACTTGGATTTGATCGCTCGCTGCTTGCGAACCGCACCGCGACAGCCAGACTATCGACTCGGCCGCTCTCACCAGGCATTCATCACCAACGTGCCGCTCGATCGGACCCTTTTGGAATCCGATCTACGTGACGTGTTTGACGCCGCCGTGGACTGGCCCGCGGCCGTTCCAGCCGACAAAATCGTTCAACTACGTCAACAGCGATACGACGAGCGCGGATGGAATTTTCTCCGATAGTCGTTATCTTAATCGTCGCTCTGCGCCAAACGCATTGACGTATTCGCAGTCCTACCACTGACTCTTTGTAGCGAAATCATGAAGAACCTCGAATCACTGCAGACCCGCTTGGCATCGTTTTCTCAGTCACATGTGCTTCGCTTTTGGGACGAGCTGAGCCCATCTGAGCAGGCTCGCTTGGTCTCACAGCTTGAGGAGATCGATTTCGAACAGTTGGCGAAACTGATTGCCGACGAAGACGAAAAGCCGGACTTTGCGGCGTTGGCTGCAGCCGCAGAGGCTCCGCCTGCGGTGCGAGTTGACGGCAGCGGAGCAGGTTGGACGGTCGAGCAGGCCCAACAAGCGGGCGAAGCAGCGCTCGCCGCCGGAGAGGTCGGAGCGATCGTGGTTGCCGGTGGTCAAGGAACTCGGCTGGGCTTCGAACAACCCAAGGGGATGTTTCCGGTCGGTCCGGTATCGAATCGAACGCTGTTTCAATTTTTCGCAGACCGGCTGTTGGCGTTGGCCGAAAAGTATGGCAAGTCGATTCCCTTTTACATCATGACGAGTGAGGCAACCGATGCGGAGACGCGAGCTTATTTTGAGCAGAACGACTATTTGGGTCTGTCGCCCGACGAGGTGCTGATTTTTCGCCAAGGCACGATGCCAGCAGTTGACGCCGCAACCGGCCAGCTGCTTCTCGCCTCCAAGAGTTCGTTGGCGCTCAGTCCCGATGGCCATGGCGGCACCGTTCAGGCTCTACAACGCAGCGGTGCGTTGGACGATGCCAAACATCGCGGTGTCAGACATTTGTCGTACATTCAAGTCGACAACCCGCTAGTGAATTTGTGTGATCCTGCGTTGATCGGCCACCATTTGATGTCCCAAAGTGAATTGACGACCCAAGTCATCCGCAAACGCTACCCGATGGAAAAAGTAGGCAACATCGCGGTTGCGGGTGGCGTGGTGCAGGTGATCGAGTACAGCGATTTGCCGGTTGCCGCAGCCGAAGCCCGGGACGCTAAGGGCGAATTGAAGTTGTGGGCCGGCAGCATCGGCGTCCACGTCATCCAGATCGATTTCCTCTGCCGGATCAGCAAGCAGGTTGGGGCCTTACCGTTCCACCGCGCGTCCAAAAAAGTGCCATTTGTGGATGCGGCGGGCCAGTTGGTCGAGCCGTCGGAACCCAATGCGACGAAATTTGAGAGATTCATCTTTGATTTGCTGCCAAGTGCCAAAAACGCTTTTGTGGTAGAAGTAGCTGCTGCGGACGGTTTCGCGCCGGTCAAGAATGCCGACGGAGCCGAAAACGACACACCAAAATTGGCAAAAGAGGCTATCGTTTCGCAACATCGCCGATGGCTTGAAGCGGCTGGTGCGACGGTGGCTGAGGACGTCAAGGTCGAAATTAACCCACGATATGCGTTATCATCCGCACAGCTTGCCAAAAAGATTCCTCAGAATTTAAAAATCGAGGTCGATCGATACTTTGACAGCTAATTACAATGAACTGGCAGCTCACCGCGATTCCGAGCGAGACCTTTCCCGCTCGGTACGGTTTCCTTAGTGGATCATTCCCTTCGCTCCATCCCCACAATCTTTCCTTCCGCAAATGAATCTCTTTTCTCGCACGGCCTCGGCCCCGCAGCGAACCGGGGGGCTGATGATCGGCCTTCTCGTCGTCCTGCTTGTCGCGGCCACCGCTGGCTGGTTCGGCTATTCCTACCTTTACAGCGCCGGCGACGGTGTTTCTCAGAAAGACCTCATCGCGGCTCAAGTCACCCGTGGTCCATTTGATCACATTGTGTTGGAACAGGGCGAAATCGAGAGCAGCAGCAACATCGAAATCATTTGCGAGGTGGAGGCCCGAGGCGGCGGAGGCACGCCGATTTTGTGGGTCATCGAGGAAGGTTCTCGAGTCAATAAAGGTGACAAACTGGTCGAATTGGACGCTTCGCAGCTTGAATTGACGCTGAAGGAGAGTCGCATCCAAGTGATCACCGCCGAATCGAGCGTGGCGAGTGCCAAGGCGATGTTGGAGCAAGCGACGATCTCGCGGCAAGAGTTTCTCGAAGGCCAATACATGACCGACGTGAGCAACATTGAGAGCCAGATGGCGATCGAAGAGCAGAATCTTCGCAAAGCGCAATTGGCGTTGCAGAGTACCGAACGGCTGGTTGCCAAGGGACTTGTCAAGTCGCTTCAGCTCGATGCCGACAAGTACGCCGTCGCGAATGCCACCAACCGTCTGGCAGCCGAAAAAGGTAAGCTTCGCGTGCTGCAGGAATTGACCAAGAAGAAGATGTTGGTTCAGTATGACAGCGATATCGATGCGGCAAAAGCAAAGTTGTCCGCAGCGGAAAGCGAGTTGATGGAAGAGCGTGAGGAATTGGCGGACGTCGAAAAGCAGTACGCGAGCTGCAACATTTTCGCACCGGCCGATGGCGTTGTGGTTCACGTCAACCGATACAGTTCGCGTGGTGGTAATGCTGAATTCGTCGTCGAAGCGGGAGCCTCGGTTCGCGAACGACAAGCGATCATCCAATTGCCCGACCCCACTCAGATGCAGGTCAACTGCAAAATCAACGAGTCGCGAATCACCTTGGTGGAATCGGGCATGCCTGTCAAGATTTCGATCGGTGCGATCCCAGGAATGGAACTTCGCGGGGCGGTGGCAAAAGTCAATCGCTATGCGGAACCGGGGAGTTTCTTCAGCTCTTCGATCAAAGAATATGCGGTTCGGGTCGAGATCATTGATCCACCTGAAAACATTCGGACCGGCATGACGGCCGAAGTTCAGATCTTTGTTGAACAATTGACCAACGCCGTGCAGATGCCCATTCAAGGACTTTATGAACATGGCGACAATATGTTCGCGTTGGTTCAGAAAGGCCCCAACCAGTTTGAAACCCGCGAGATCAAGATCCGTGCGACGAACGACACGATGGCCTGTATCTCGGAAGGACTCGAAGAAGGGGAAACGGTCATCTTGAACCTTCGCAGTCACTTGTCTTTGATGGATCTGCCGGAACTTGATTTGACCGACAACAGCGACATGCAAGAAATCGCCAAGGACCAGGCCGAGAGAGCAAAAGCACGCGGCGGAAGTGACCTTGAAGACGAATCCGGCGGCGGACCCGCTAGTTCTGGCGGAATGCCGGATGTCGCCACGATCGTGGGTGTCACGATGCAACGCTACGATACCGACAGCGATGGTTCGCTCTCGGCTGAAGAGATCAAAGCCATCGATAACCAGCGACAACGTGATTCGATGTCCGCCGCGGATTCCGATGGCGATGGAAACGTGTCGACCGCTGAGTTGACCACGGCGATGAGAAAACGAATGAGCCAAGGTGGTGGTCCCGGCGGCGGCGGCGGCCCAGGCGGCGGCGGCCCAGGCGGTGGCGGCCGACGATCAGGCCAGGGCGGTGGACCCGGCGGTGGCGGTGGACCCGGCGGTGGCGGTGGACCCGGCGGTGGCGGTGGCCGGCCATGAGTATGAGGGAAGCCTATTCAACCTCGGTGGCTTCAGATTCGGGCGATGCTGCGACTTCACCACGACGAATGGCAACATCCATTCGCAATCTGAAGAAAGAGTACGTGCTGAAAAGCGAGACCGTGCGCGCACTCCGCGGCGTTTCCTTCGATGTCCCGGAAGGCGACTACGTTGCCATCATGGGGCCGTCGGGCAGCGGCAAGAGCACGCTTCTCAACATGCTGGGGTGTTTGGATAAACCCACGGCCGGAAGTTTGATGCTCGGTGATGATGACATCAGCAAATTGAGCGATGATCAACTGGCTGAAATCCGAAGTGAGAGGATTGGATTCGTGTTCCAATCCTATAATTTGATTCAACAACTAAGCGTCGTCGAAAACATCCAAGTTCCGCTCTACTACCAAGGGCGGCTCGGAGCGGACGAGCGAGCCCGGGCGGTGATGTTGGCCGAGCGCGTTGGTTTGGCAGATCGACTCGATCACCGGCCAAGTCAGCTTTCCGGGGGACAGCAACAACGTGTTGCGATTGCTCGCAGTTTGATTAACGATCCGTTCTTCATCCTCGCAGACGAACCAACGGGGAACCTTGATTCGATCACAACCGAGGAGATTCTTGGCATCTTCGACGAATTCAATAACGAAGGGCGTACGATCATCATGGTCACGCACGAAGACGAGTTAGCGGACCGTTCCAAACGGATCATTCGTCTTAAAGACGGCATGTTGGCACTCGACGAAGTTGTGCCGGAAGAACGCCGCGATGCCACTCGGGCAGCTCAACACCGAGCCGTAGAAGAACTTCTGGCTCGCACCACCTAACTGCTACGAGGAACCTGACAATGATATGGTTGCGAACGGTAAGGTTGGGCATCAAGAGTCTTTCCTTGCACCCGCTACGCACCGGCTTGACCATGCTCGGCATCTTGATTGGTGTTTGGGCGGTGATTGTATTGACCGCGGTCAGCCAAGGGGCGAGCGACCAGGTTCAAAAGCAGATCGAGTCGCTCGGTGCCAACACGATCATCATCCGCAGCGTCAAACCGCCTGAAGAAAAATTGGCCGGTACGGCTGCTACCAAGTACGGTTTGCTGCGCAGCGATCTTGATTTGATCCTCGGTGCGGTGCCGACGGTGCAATCCGCCTTACCGATTCGCGAGATCCGACGTCAATTTACATTTCGAGACCGAGTCATTGATGGCCGGTTGGTTGGCTGCACGCCGATGTACGATGACGTCAACAATCTGCAAATCCGTGCGAACGGTGGCCGGTTCCTCACCGATGCCGATGGGATACGAGCGTCAACGGTGTGTGTGATCTCGTCCGGAGTCGCGGACAAACTGTTCCCTTTCGAAGAACCGCTCGGCAAACGAGTTTACATTCCCGAGAGCGAGGACTTCTACAAAGTCGTCGGTATTCTTCAACATCGCAACCCCTCGGCTGCAATCGGTGGTTCGCTTGACTCGCAGGACTTCTCGGCCGACATCTACGTACCGATTCAAACACTCCGCAAACGCGTTGGCGATACAATTGTCACTCGCCGCAGCGGCCAGTTTCAAGTTGAAATCATGGAGCTGAATCAGATCACCTTACAGGTCGAGCGTGTTGACCAAGTCAAAACGACCTCGGCAATGATCGAATACATGCTAGCCCCTAACCATGCAGAAGCGAACGACATCGCCGTGGTCGTGCCGCTGGAACTTCTCGAACAAGCACGCAACTTGCGTTTGATGTTCCTTGGCATTGGTGTCTTGATCGCTTGCATCTCGCTAATTGTTGGGGGCATTGGGATCATGAACATCATGTTGGCGAGCGTAACCGAACGAACTCGCGAGATCGGAATTCGTCGTGCACTCGGCGCCAAACGTGGGGACATTGTTCGTCAATTCCTGGTGGAAACCTTGGTCCTCAGCTTTGCCGGCGCAACGCTTGGCATCTTGCTCGGCTTCCTTGGCCCAGCGATGTACCGCGGCCTGATCAGCGCCATTCGCGTTGGATTCCCTGAGAAATTCGCAGCGCTTCCGGATGCCATTCGCCAAGCGGAACCAACGATTGTGTACGAAACGATTCCGTTGGCTGTGTTGATTGCGGTGATGGTGGGTTTGATCAGCGGATTGTACCCGGCGATCCGAGCCGCGAAGATGAACCCGATTGAAGCGCTACGCCACGAGTGATGCTCAGCGCGTGAGCTACGGCAAGCCAAGCTTACGCCTCGGATCCCGAGGCGAAACGGCTTGACCAAATTTCAAACCAAGCTTTTCAAAATGCCGACGAGCCGGGCTCGTTCGAGTCCGGATGGTCAAGCACCATCGCTACGATCGGCAAGCTGTTCGGCAAGCCACTGATCGACTCGTTTCTCGAGCAGCGGCAAGGGGATCGAACCGGCGGCGAGGACTCGGTCATGGAACGATCGAATGTCAAAACGATCACCCAGTTGCTGTTCACACTTCGCCCGGAGCTGAGAGATCTTTAACTCTCCCATTTTGTAGCCCAGCGCTTGGCCAGGCCATCCAATGTAGCGGTCCACCTCGGCCACGATATTGTGTTCGCTTAACGCGGTGTGGTCTCGCATGTAGTCGATGGCTTGTTGACGAGTCCACTGCATCGAATGGATCCCCGTGTCCACCACCAACCGACTCGCGCGCCACGCTTCCATACTTAAACGACCAAAATCCTGGTACGGGTCCTTGTAGAAGCCAATTTCTTTGGCGAGACGCTCGCTATACAACGCCCATCCTTCGATAAAAGCCGTCATATTGCTCTGGCGGCTGAGCGGATGAAGATGTTCAAGCTCCGCTTGAAGCGCCAGTTGAAGATGGTGGCCAGGAACGGCTTCATGGGCCGACAACGATTCGAGTTGGTACAACGGTCGCGACGAAAGATTGTAGGTATTGAGATAATAGAACCCGCCACGTGATCCATCGGTCGCAGGAGGCCAATAGTAGGCCGCCGTGGTTTGCGGCGCCACATAGTCGGGCACTTCACGGATGCCATAGGGAATTCGCGGCAAGCGACCGAACAACTCCGGCAAGCGGCCGTCCGCTTGCTTCAGGATCAACGCTGCTTTCTGCAGCAGTTGCTCGGGTGTCTTGGCGTAAAACTCGGGTGCCGTCCGCAAATGCTGAAGAAACGCTGGCAAATCGCCTTGGAACCCAACACGCTCGCGAATCGATTCCATCTCGCTACGAATTCGAGCGTTTTCTCGAATGCCAATTTGGTGTACTTCTTCGGGTGCGATGTCAAGCGTGGTGAAACGCCGTGTGCGATCACGATAAAAATCGCGACCCTCGGGCATCGCAGCAGCCCCCACCGAGCTCCGGCAAGCCGGCACGTATTCGTCTTTTAGAAAATCGGCAAACCGGCGGTACGCAGGAATCACACTCGATGCAATCGCTGATTCGATCTGTTTCGAAAGGGTCGCCCACTCCGCCTGCGAAAAACGGTCCTTCGCTTCGTCGCGAAGATTGGTCAGTAACAGCGATTGCTTGGGATCCTTGACAACGTGGGCCATCGCTTGATCCGCCGAATCACGCAT
The DNA here is from genome assembly GCF_007860135.1 of Novipirellula artificiosorum. Lineage (NCBI taxonomy): Bacteria > Pseudomonadati > Planctomycetota > Planctomycetia > Pirellulales > Pirellulaceae > Novipirellula > Novipirellula artificiosorum. Next base: position 339,269 of record NZ_SJPV01000007.1, on the reverse strand, counting down.
GATGATGGACGGTTGCGTCAATCCGTTAGCGATACCTTGTCGCATCAATTCGATGTGCTGATCGGTGTATTTTGAAAATGCGTTCAAGCGACAGATATAGTTCTCAAAATCGTGTTTGGAACGTGGATCCATGACCCGTGGCAGTTCCGGAAAACTGATGTGGAACCCTTCTCGATTGTTGATCGGCATCAGATGCGTCAGAAACTTGGCATCGGCAATCCGCCCGTCGAGACGCAGCCGCAGCAGCTCATAGTCGATTTGCCGCGTTGGGCTGAGCGTGGTTGGGTCGATTGCGGAGAGATCGGCCTGAAACGCGGCGGTCTCGGCGGCCCGCCGTTCGATCGCCGGCAAGCTTTGATCCGACAATCGATTCTGGCCTCGCGGGTCGCCCACATCCGTCGCAAGCATCGGAAACTCGTTCAGTTCAAATTCCCAGACGCGATCCAGAAGTGCATTCATCGCCCGATCCTCTTCCCTCATCTCAGGGGGATCGCCAAACCCAGGTGACGACAAAAGCGAAAATAGCCCCAGGGCCAACCGATGGAAGATGACTCGATTTCGTGGCAACGTCTCTCTCTCCGAATACAGGTGTAGCTTTCGATAACGCCGATGATCTTAACCGAATTCGCAGGTGGCTGCGGCAACCAGGTCTTTTGCACCAAGCCGAGGAGATCTTGAACCCACTCGTGGTTTGTCAATCTTTCATTTTAGGGTTCGAGGGACCGGAGGGCTCGCGCCCAATACCGCTAAAACTTGTAGCGGAACGGCGCGAGCCGTCCGGTCTCACCCTAATTTTTAATCTGGACAACGCACTAGTGGTGATTTGCCGCCTCTTCGCTATGATCGGCGTCCCCATGTCGAACAACATCCCGAACGGTTGCGTGCTTTAGAAGGAGACCTGATGAGGCCGATCCCATCGCTTTGTGCAGCCCTGTTGGCCTTGAGCCCCTGCTTCGTGTTTTCACAGGGTGCTGCACCCCGTGCAATCGCTGAATCCGCTGCCGATGACGTTCTCGCCCCCGTTCGTGCGGCCGCGATTGCCCGCTGGGAAAATGACATCGTTCACCTAGAGAAAAAAGATGAAACGCTGTTGGCCAACGAGAACGCGGTGCTGTTCATCGGTAGCAGCAGCATCCGTCGTTGGGATTCCCTGGCGACCGACATGGCTCCCTACCCAACGATCAATCGTGGTTACGGTGGCGCAAAATACAGCGACATTGCGGTGTTTGCGGATCGATTGATTCAACCTCATCTTTATCGGGCGCTCGTGATTTTCGTCGGCAATGATGTCTCGGGAAAGCCCGAAGATCATTCGCCCCAGCAGGTGGACGCTTGGGTGCGGCATGTTATCGACGTTTCTCATGCCCACCGGAGCAACGCACCGGTGTTTTTGATCGAGGTGACACCGACGGCGAAGCGTTTCGAGGCCTGGGGAAAAATACGAGCGATCAATCAGCGGTTGCGAGACATTGCTTTGACAACCCCAGGGACGTATTTCATCGCGACGGCGGGGTCATTTCTATCCGCCAACGGTCTGCCTCGAACCGAGCTGTTCGGTAGCGACCGGCTGCATCTCAATGAAGCCGGCTACAAGCTTTGGGCGAAGCTGATCCGTCGACGACTCGATGAAGTGCTCGGTGAGCGGTCACCGCAATGAGGGGTGCATGCTAGCTTTGCCCCAGTTTCACGGCGGAATACGCTTGTTCCACGCGTTTTTTTCTTTCTCGGCCCTGCTTTCTGGCCACTGGCGAGCCGTTTCTCGGTTGTGATCGGCGGAAATCCAATCGTATACTCCGCCAGACTCTAACTCGAAGGGATACAGCACCATTGGTCGGCATGGAAGCCACCGCTGAGTACCGTTTTTCAAGAAAACCGCACCGACTGCGGAAGCTTGGCGCTCGAGCTGCGCGCCGAGGGCTTTGGTTTCTGGCATTGATGCTTTCGCCATGCTGGGTTGTTGGATTTGGCGGCCCCTTGACCGCCGAGGAATTCCAACCACGTGTCAGCCCCGCCCCCCTGCGACTCAGTGGCAACGTGATCTACCGTTGGGACATGGGCGACGCGCAAGCGTCGCTATTGGAAGGCGATTGTGTCTTGCAGCATGCAGGACGCCAGATCATCGCCAGCTCCATCTTGGTGAGGGTTCGCGGCGAGATTGGAAACGTGCATAGCGAAGTGGTGGTGGAGGGGATCCGCGAAGATCGGTCGAACGGCGGCAAGGCACCGCAAACCGGCCCACAGCGGTTCACGTTTGTGACCATGGACGATCCCGAGATTCAAGCGCCGCTCTATCGAGGTGCACCGGACCGAACACCGCGACTGGTACAGTACTTACGAGCCGCCGTAGCGAAGCCAACTCGGTTGGGTAGCACGGGCGGCAGCCAGCTCGTGACGCAGGCTCAGTATCAAGCGCCGCAAGGTCCCCAGGTGCAGCCGATTGAGGATCCCCTGCAATCATGGCCTGCGCCGACCCTCGATGGCATGCAAGCACCGCCCCAAACAACCAACGCCCCAACGGCTCTTGACGACGGGATGCTTTCCCGATCGATGCCGCTACCGATCGTATCGTCCGCTAGCCCGCCCATCACGCTGTCAGAAGAGCCAAGGCCAGCTCAACCTGCAACGCCCGGAAAATGGCAATTCTACGTTAACGGCGGCTCTCGAAGCATCGAGATTTTGCCACGAGATCCATCCAGTCTTCCGGTTTTTGAAACCGACAATCGACCCGAGCGAAACGAAACTGTCGTCTTGGCCCGAGGAGGGGCGACCGTGCTGGTGCGCGATGTCAGCCTGCAGATGCCCAGCGGGACGGGCATGGACCTCGGTACAATCTCTCTGTCAGCAGACCGGATTGTTGCCTGGACCCCCTTGGCGACCAATTGGTTCAACGGCGGACTTGGCGAAGTCGAGGGCGAACTGTACTTGGAGGGCGACATCGTCTTTCGACAAGGCGAACGGATCGTTTATGCCGATTCGATGTACTTCAACGTGAGCCGAGAAATTGGCATCGTGCTGGACGCCGAAGCGATCACGACCATTCCCAACTATCAAGGCATCGTTCGATTGAAAGCCGACGTGCTGCAACAAGTCAGTCGCGGCAACTTCTATGCCTTTGATGCGGCCATCACGAGCAGCCGAATGGGAGTACCGCGGTATTGGCTGCAAAGCGAGCGACTGCAACTGACGGATCGAAATACGGTCGTCCGCGATCCGGTTAGCGGTACGGGTACGATTCAATCAGACCCCTTTGTCAGCAGCACCGATAACTTCGTTTACTTTGGTGGCGTACCGATCCTCTATTGGCCACGCTTTTCGACGCCACTACGAGAACCGACGTTCTACATTAGCGACATTGACATTCGAAACGACAGCATCTTCGGAAACCAGATCCTTCTCGACTTCAATCTGTTGCAAGTGTTTGGGGTGGAAAACCCGCCTGACGGCTTGAAGTGGGAATTGTCAACGGACTACCTCAGCGATCGTGGTCCAGCGATTGGTACGTTCCTCGACTACAACTTCCCAGGGCTGTTTGGCATCCCCGGTGCAACCAACGGATTCCTCGACGCTTGGGTGATCAAGGACAAAGGGACCGACACGCTTGGCGGCGACCGCAAAGACCTGCCGCCCGAAGTGACGACGCGAGGTCGAGTCCTTTTTGAGCATCGTCAGCAAATGCCCAACGACTACGAGTTCATCGCGGAATTTGGTTGGATTAGCGATCGAAACTTTGAAGAACAGTTCTTTGAAAAAGAGTGGGATACGGAAAAGAACCGAGATACCGCACTGCGGCTTAGAAAAAACTACCACAGCAATCTGTTTGAGCTGTCCGGGAAATTCCAAGTCAACGACTTCTTCGAAGAAACCGAACGCTTGCCGGCGCTGGATCACTATTTGATTGGCGGTTCCCTGTTGGCCGACTGGTTCACTTGGTCCGCACACAATCACATCAGCTACACTCGACTCAATGCAGCCGATACAGCAACCAATCCGGCCGAAGCCGCTACGATGACGACGTTGCCGGGCGAAATGGACACGGAAGGCATGATCGCACGGACTCGCCAAGAACTGGCGATGCCCATCCAGGCCGGACCGGTCAAGGTCGTTCCGTACGTTTCGGGCGAAGCAGCACGTTACGGCCAAGCGGCCGATGGCAATCCGCTAACGCGAATCCTTGGACAAGGAGGCATCCGCGCAACACTTCCCATGGTACGCGTCGATCCATCCATTCAAAGCAGCTTGCTCAACATACGTGGGTTGGCTCACAAAATGGAATGGACAGCCGACTATTTCTATGCCGACAGCAATACCGATTTGGATGAATTGCCCCTTTACGATCCCCTGAATGATCATTCTCAGCAGCAGTTCATGCGGAGGTTCACCGTCAGCGACTATGCAGGCATCTTGCCGGCAACGCTCGATCCGCGAATCTTTGCCCTACGGCAAGGCATTCAGAAGTCCATCGCCAATGGCAGCGACACGGTCGCAGACGATTTGCAACAGGTCCGACTTAGCCTGAATCAACGTTGGCAGACCAAACGTGGGTTACCAGGACGTGAGCGGATTGTCGACTTGTTTTCACTTGACACCGATGTGTTGGTATTTCCGGATGCTGACCGGGACAACTTTGGTGAAACCGTGGGTCCTGCCACCTACGACATGGCCTACCACATCGGAGACCGTGTCAGCCTTTTGAGTGACGGGTACTTTGACTTCTTCGATTCGGGGCTACGTTCCTACAGCGCTGGGATTCGCACCAGTCGACCTGGCGTGGGCGACATCTATTTTGGACTTCTTTCCCTCGAAGGCCCGATCAGCAGCACGGTGCTGAGAAGTGTCATCGACATGCGTTTAAACGAAAAGTGGATTTGGTCATCGGGGACCACCTACGATTTTGGCGAGGCGGGTAACGTGGGGCAATCGTTTGCACTGACACGGATTGGCGAATCGCTGCTCGTACGACTCGGTTTCAACGTCGATAGCGGACGAGACAACGTCGGATTTGGCTTTACCATCGAGCCACGTTTTTGGCCCTCACCACGGCTTGGCCGTATCGGTGGCCAATTGATACCACCGCCAGGGGTCGAAGGCCTAGAATGATCGCTGCAGGAAAAACTTGGCGGCGCAAGTTCGCGGTCGCAATTCGTGGGCTCGGCATCTCGATTCGCGAACAACCAAGTTTCTGGGTCCATTTGCCGGTCGCTCTTTGCATCATCGCCCTGGCAGCTTGGCTGCACCTTGAACCGTGGCGATGGGTCGCCATATTGATTTCGATCACGGTGGTTTTATCCGCGGAATTGATGAATACCGCAATCGAGCGATTGGTAAGCGTGCTTCATCCCCAGCGAGACCCCCGCATCGGCGATGTACTTGATACGGCCGCTGCGTCCGTTTTCATCGCCGCAATCGGAGCCGTTGCGGTCGGATGCGTCGTGCTGATCGGCCCGCTGATCAGGATGCTGAGTGAACGCTAGCGTTTGCGTGACCGTCAGAATGCCGGAGACTTCAAAATCATTGGAGTTTGATACTCGCTGCTTCACGCGGACGCTATGATAGAGAGACCTCAATCCAAGAAACGCGGTTTTTCCCTGGGAAGATGAAGTAATGAAAACGATCAAATGGCTGGCTGTCGTTGCGTTCACGCTTGTTGCCTTCGCGTGCTACACATGGAATCGCTCGGTAACGGCACAGGAACGCGACCCTGACCGGGTCGAGGGTCAAATGCATGAGCTCGATGTACGAATCGAACGGGCTATCGATGATGGTCGAATGGGTGAGGCGGGGCAACTGCATGAACAGCGGAGAGCACTTCGCGAACGAGCCGAGCGCGAACGAGCCGAGCGTGAACGAGCCGAGCGCGAACGAGCCGAGCGCGAACGAGAATCACAACCTCGCGATCGAGGCATCCCGCGTGATTTCGATCCGGCTCGTCACCGTGAAGAGATGGAACACCGAGGGCATGAATTGGAGATGCGTCAACTTGAGATTGAAGTCGAAATGGCTCAAGTCAAATTGGAGCACGAAAAGATGGAACTTCGATCGAATCCGATGATCATGGCCATCCAAGCGATTGACGTTGCGAGAGAGAAAATGGAACCCGAAGCGGCCAGGGAATTGTTCAATGATCTGCTAGAAGAGTCAAAACACTATCCGATCAAGCTCCATTTAAGACGTAGCCTGATTGAGCTGAATTTGCAACTTGGGCAGCGGGAGGATGCGATCCGACATCTTCGAGCGATGGCACTCTTCTCGGACGAGCATTGAGCCGCATCCGTTGCGAACGTCGCCAAGACGGTGATCGTGTCTGGGGTACGCCCGATCCTAACTGGTCTGTTCGATCACCCAGTTCAAATAGCCGTCGCTGCCATCGCGGATTGGGATCATGACGATTTCAGGTTCATCGTAAGGATGTTGCTTCGCGAGTCGTTCTCGTAGCTTGGGCCAAGCCGCAGACGTCGTCTTGATCAGCAACCGATACTCGGTCGCACGCTCGACCTTTCCGGCCCACCGATAGAAACTTTGAATCGGGCCATCCATTTGAACACATGCCGCCAACGATTGGCTGATCAAATCATCAGCAATTCGTTCGGCGTCTTGAGTCGATGCAACGGTAGAAATGACGAGAACACAAGAAGCAGAATCAGGCATGGTTCCGTTCCCTCGAGTTGAGAAATCACTTAAGTTGTGAAGACTGCATTGTAGTATTTCCCCGAGTCGCCCTTCATCCAAAGCTGTTGAAATCGACAAATGATTTTTTCTACGCCTCGTCGCGACGCGATATACGGTTTCTTGTTCCTGGCGCTGATGGCCTATTCCCCGACGTTGGCTCAACCGGGAACCGCGGCGGAGAAATCGAGCCAGATCGAGATTGCCGACGCTCAAGTCTCCTACATTCAGAACGCATTCATTGCGTCTCCGATCGCCGCTGTCGTTCGTTCCATTGATGTAGCCGAAGGGGATCAAATCGAGCAGGGCCGATTATTGGTCCAATTGGATGATTCGATGGCACGGACCGAGTGCGAGGCAGCGGTCGCAGCAATGGAAGCGGCAAAGATCCGAAGCGATGATGATGTGGACGCTCGTTATGCACGTCGCGCACTCGATTTCCACATCCGAGAGCTGCAACAAAGTGAACAAGCAAACGTCCGATTCGCGGGTGCTGTCAGTGATTCGGAGGTCGAGAAGTTACGCCTGGTGGTCGATCAAGCAAAGTTGGCAATCGAACAAGCCGAACATGAGCAGCAGATTGCGAAGGCTCAGTCACGAGAAAAGGAAGCCACCGTCCAGATTGCGGAACAACGAGTCGCCGAGCATGCGATTCGATCGAGCGTCGCTGGCGTCGTTGTGGAAATCACCCCGAAGCCAGGGGAATGGGTTGACGCAGGAAAACCGGTTGTACGAGTGATCTCGCTGGACCCGATTCGCATCGATTGCTTCATTGACGGTCGAAAGTATGGCCCTGACTTGGTCAATCGTGAAGTCCAATTCTTTTGCTCGGAGATCCCCCATGCCAATCGATCCAAAGGGAAGGCGGAAACGTTCCTTGGCAAGGTCGTCTTCGTCTCGCCTGAACTTCATCCCGTAACGGGGCAAGTTCGTTTGTGGGCAACCGTTGCAAATCCCAATCACCGTCTACAAAGCGGGATGCGTGGGAAGGTGGTGATTGGCGGGTTGTAAGGGAAAGCGATGTGCGTGTCGTACCGTTCAGGTACGGCTACGACTACGAATACAACTTGTACCCATTGCGACTGTTCGTCTCAGTGCGCCGACGACCGATTCTTTTTTCGACTTTCGCGTCGCGAGCGTCGATGTCTGTTACTAGGTTCGCTTCGCGATCGTTCGCCCCTCGAAGGCGGAAGCCGAGTCCACCCTCCTCGGTACGTTGACCCCTGGTCAACCCAAAGAATGGTGAGCGTCGACGCAGACCAGTCCTGAATCAAACCTTAAGTGACACTCTCCCCAAGATCACTTCCCGTTTTTTTTGGTCAGCGTCGACGCTCTCGGGCCAAGCAGAGCCAACCCAAACCATCCCATCGTTCGTTCAAGATGCGCCACATCATCTCCCCCCCTCCCGGAGGCACCATGGCCAAGAAAGATACGTTCCGCGTCGTCACGCGCGGTAGTGACGGTTCGATTTTGATTCGCGATTATCCGAATTGTGACCCGCTCTCGAAGATGCACATGCAAATCGGAACCGACGATTGCAGCACCGATCTGGATTTGCGCGGCATGCCGGTGTTTCGTGGATTGATCGGCCCGATGCCCGAAGGCAAAACGATTGTTCGCTACGAAACGCCTGAGGTTTTCGAGGCAATGACCAAAGAGTGGACCCATGCCAAACCGCGGCGACGGACTCGGCGACCCAGCGTGAAGAACGCCGAAGCTGCAGCCACGTAAATGGAAAACTGGTACGACTACCCGCAGTACTTCGACATGATTTTTCGTGACGAAACGGCTGCCGAAGTACGGTTTTTCGAGCAAGCGTTTACCAAGTACGTCAGCGGCAAAACGCAACGGTTACTTGAACCGGGGTGTGGCAGCGGTCGACTCGTCGCGGCAATGGCCAAGCGAGGTTACGACGTGACCGGGTTGGACCTAAATCGACCCATGTTGGACTACTTGCAAAAGCGGCTGGCGCGTCGTGGGCTTCGTGCATCGTTGATTCTCGGGGACATGACCCAGATGACGCTGGACACACGGTTCGACGCTGCATTTTGCACCTTCAATACGTTCCGTCATTTGACAAGCGAAACCGCAGCGATTGCCCATCTGAATTCGGTTGCTGACCATCTTCGCAGCGGCGGGATCTACATCCTTGGCTTCCACTGTATCCCCTTGGACGCAGACGAAGAGAGCACCGAACGATGGTCGGCGGTGCATGGTGGGACACGAGTTCACGTGACCCTTCGTGTGGTCGACTTCAATCGTCGAAAACGGCTCGAAACGCTGCGTGCAAGCATCAAGGCGGTCACCCGCGGAGGAAAAGTTCACCGCGTCCGAAGCGAGTTTCCGCTCAGGCTGTACACGATCCAACAAGCCAAGGGGCTGTTAAAGAAGGTTTCCAACCGGCTGCGAATCGTTGACGCCTTCGATTTCGATTACGACATCAACCAACCACGAGTGATGGACGACGATTTAATCGACGCCGTCTTCGTGCTGCAAAAACAGACCGAACCGCCCGGTTGAAGCGTTTTTGCCCGCAGACGGCAACTCGCCCCATGCGGCGACGCCGCACTACGATCCCGTCCACTGCCACTCGATCTGCCAAAGGGCAAATCCTTTGCCACTAACCGGGCATCGGCCATCAGGGGTCGTCTATTTTTGACAACGAACATAGACTTTAATCAGGGAGCCGTGTTTCCGCCTCCCTTATCGGCAATCTCCACACCGTCCCGCGACATTTGAACGATCGACATGTCTCAGAACGAACACGACATTTACGAAGAACACGTCTTGGATCACTACGAGGACCCGTATCACCGCGGTGCTCTCGACCACGCGACGCATGCAGACGAAGGCAACAATCCGCTGTGTGGGGATGTGATTCACATCGACTTGAAGATGGATGCCGATGGAACCATCAAAGAGGCGTGGTTTGAAGGTGACGGATGTGTGATCAGCCAAGCATCGGCGTCGATGCTGATTGAGAAAATCGAAGGCAAAACCTTGGATCAAGTCAAGGCGTTCTCGGCCGACGAGATGCTTGAGCTGTTCGGGCCCAAATTGACCCCCAACCGACAAAAGTGTTGTCTGCTTTCTTGGCGCGTGCTTCAAAGTGCCGTCCATTCACCGGTTGACGACGGCGATGACAGCAGCCCTGATTTTGGCGGCCCAAGCCTGAGCGAAGAATCCTAAGCCCATGAACGCCCCCAATCCAGCCGTTTCGTCTGTGTTTGATGTGGATCGTTATCGCCGCGATTTCCCGATTCTGACTCGAAAGGTCAACGGAGATCGGCCGCTAGCGTTTCTTGATAATGCCGCCAGCAGCCAGCGGCCGACTGCGGTCGTCAAATCGATGTCGCAGTTCTACGAGAATTGCTACGCAAACGTTCATCGCGGCATCCATACCCTCAGCGAAGAATCGACCGATCTCTACGAGCAAGCACGCCGAGGTGTCGCTCGTTTCCTCAATGCGGCTGAGGACAAGCAGGTTATTTTCACCGCAGGATGCACCGCTGCAATCAACACGGTCGCCCGAACGTGGGGCGATGTCAACCTGTCCTCATCCGACACCATTCTGCTGACCATCGCGGAACATCACGCTAACATTGTCCCCTGGCACCAGTTGGCCGAGCGAACGGGATGCCGGATCGAGTTCCTTCCGATCAACGATCAATTTGAGATCCCCGACGAGGTGGTCATCGAGCATCTCGATCGCTTGAAACCACGACTGTTTGCGTTCACGGCGGCCAGCAACACGTTGGGTACGGAATTTCCCGTCCAGCGGTGGACCCAATGGGCACAGGCCGCGGGCGCGACCGTGTTGGTCGACGCCGCGCAATCAGCGCCACACTTGCCGACCGATGTTCAAGCATGGGGTGTCGACTTCTTGGCCTTCAGCGGTCACAAGGTTTGCGGACCCACCGGGATCGGCGTGTTGTATGGCAAGACCGATTTGCTCGATTCGATGCCTGCTTTCCTCGGCGGTGGCGGTATGATCAACAAGGTCACCACCGCCGGATTCACCTCCGCCGCCTTACCCGATAAGTTCGAAGCTGGAACACCACCGATCGCCGAAGCCGTCGGGCTCTGCACGGCCACCGAGTACGTGTCCGCAATCGGGCTCGATGCGATCCACCGCTATGAATGCGAACTCGGGGGCTATGCGGATCGTCGACTCCGCGAAATCGAAGGTGTCCGTGTGATTGGTCCAACGCCAGAAAAAAAGGCGGGAATCGTCAGCTTCGTGGTCGATCACGTCCACGCCCACGATCTAGCTCAAAGCTTGGACGGTTACGGAATCGCAGTGCGGGCAGGACATCACTGCACCATGCCGCTCCACGAATCGATTGGCATCGCCGCGTCAACGCGAGCGAGTTTCTATTTTTACAATACGTTTGAGGAAGCCGACCGTTTGATCGAAGCCGTCGCAGCCATTCGAAAACGTTTCGCCCCGACGGGCCGAAAACGTCGACGGTCGTAACCGACCCCGTGCCGCTTGCCCATACCGCTTGCCCGTGCCGCTATAGTAACGCAGCATGTAGAATCAGCACGCCTCGAAAATGCCAGCCTTCTTCGACCCGTTTAGGATCACTCATGAAGGGGGGCATTTACCGAAACGTGTCGTCCATTCCAGGTTTTTCCAAGTCTGAGTCAATCATGAAATCCAGTTACGATTGCGTTGTGATCGGCGGCGGGCCGGCTGGCGGTTCCGCTGCATCGATCGTCGCCCAAGCGGGCCTTGAGACGCTGCTGATTGAACGGGATCCGATGCCTCGTTTCCACGTCGGCGAATCGTTGATGCCCGAAACCTACTGGGCGTTCGAACGCTTGGGAATCAACGAGCGCATGCGTCAAGCGGGATTTCAATCAAAGAAGAGCGTTCAATTCGTCACCCACCGCGGCACGGAGTCGGAGCCGTTCTTTTTTCGAAATCATGACGACCGGCCCTGCAGCAGCACCTGGCAAGTCGAACGCAGCGAATTTGACAAGATGCTGTTCGATCGAGCCGAGGAATTGGGAGCGGATTGCTACGATCGGACCCGATGGGTCGACGTCCGCTTCGACGCGGATGACCGGGTGACCGGAGTGGTGGTTCGTGATGGTGACGGAATTCAGCGTGAAATCGATTGTCGAGTCGTGATTGACGGGACGGGGCAACAATCCTTTCTCGCCAACAAACTCGGACTCAAACAGTTCGATGCGGAACTCCGCAAGGTTGCGATTTGGACCTACTACCGCGGCGCCGTCCGTGGCGAGGGTGACAACGAAGGCGCGACCATCATTCTCAATACAGAGAACAAAGATGCTTGGTTCTGGTTTATCCCGCTTTCACGCGGAATCACCAGCATTGGTTGTGTCGGCGATACGGACGATCTGCTCAAGGGTGGCGGGAAACCGGAGCAGGTCTTTTTTGAGCAATTGGACCTCTGTCCTGGGTTGAGGCCGCGACTCGAGCACGCGAAGCGGTTAGGCGAGATTCGCACGGCAAAGGAATTCTCGTACTCGACGTCGCAAAACGCAGGGAACGGTTGGGTGCTTGTCGGAGATGCGTTTGGATTTATCGACCCGGTTTATTCGTCCGGTGTCTACTTTGCTTTGGAAATGGGCATTCGAGCTGCGGATGCGGTTGTGGCTGGATTCCAGAGCAACGACCTCAGCGCCAGGCAACTCGGTTCGTGGACCGATGAGTTTCTCGAAGGGGCTCAATGGGTCCGCAAATTGGTGCACGCATTCTACAGCAAGGAATTCAGTATCGGTCGGTTTATGAAGGAGCACCCCGAACATCGCGGCCGCGTCACCGATTTGCTGATCGGTCGAATCTTTGACGAAAGTGCCGAACAATTATTCAAAGACATGGAAATGTCCATGAAAAAAGCGATGTAACTTCGTTTACGTCGGGTATTTTTCAGCGTTGCGGATCATCTTGGCTTTCAAGGTGGTCGCCAAGTCGATCTCCATCGCATTGGCAATCGCGATCACATACGCCAAACAATCAGCCAATTCCTCGCCAACAGCATGTTTTCGTTGGGGATCGGATTGCACCTCGGCCGACTCGGGCAGTGTCAACCATTGGAAGTGTTCCATCAATTCGCCTGCTTCGATGGCCAGCGACATCGACAGATTCTTGGGATTGTGAAAGGGGTGCCAATCCCGATCGCTCACGAATTGCTCGACGACGGCTTTGAGCTCCGCGACGGTCGTTTCGCTATCCGTTCGGCTGGTGGCGGATTCAGACATCGGTGACTCGGCGGGCTGGTTTTCGGGCGGGTGAGTTGGATTCCCGAAAATGAGGGCGCGGGATGTGTCCGCTTGGCCGGCCAGCGGCTTCGGATCGCTGCACCGTTGTTTGCGCCGCACCGTCCAAGTCTCCGAGGTATTCTTCGCGAACCTTTGGATGCTCCTTCACCTCTTCGGGACTCCCATCGATCAGCACCTGGCCCTGATAGATCACATAGCAGCGATCGACGGTACCCAAAATTTCACGCGCCGCATGATCGGTAATCAGCACGCTGATACCGCTATCTCGAAGTTGTTTGATCACGCCTTGAATCGACTGCACCGTGATCGGATCGATGCCCGCAAACGGTTCGTCCAGCATCACAATTCGCGGATCGGAAACGAGACAACGTGCAATTTCCAAGCGTCTTCGTTCACCACCGCTCAGCCCCGCCGCCCGACTTTTACGGATGTGCGTTATATTGAACTCCTCAAGCAACTGCTGCGTGCGAGTTTTTCGCGCCGCTCGGTCCATTCCCAGCAACTCCAAGAGTGCCGAGATGTTCTGCTCCACTGTCAATTTTTTGAAAACGCTTGGTTCTTGAGGCAGATAGCCCATATGTCCATCACGAGCGCGGCGGAACATCGGCCAATCGGTAACGTCCTGACCCTCCAAGTAAACTCGTCCACGATCCGGTTGGATCATGCCACAGATCATCCGAAAACTTGTTGATTTTCCGGCCCCATTCGGGCCCAGCAATCCGACGATTTCGGCTTCGTCGACATGGAGGTTGACCCCATCAACGACTCGTCGTCGTCCGTAGGTCTTTTGTAAATCAACCGCCTGCAAAATCGGTTGTCTTTCGGGACTCGCATCCATGCTTTTTGCTCTTTGGTCTGGGGGGATCTTCTTGCCCGCTACGGGGCAAGCGGGGCAAATCAACGAATCAACTTCATCTGGCGAAGATTGGGAGTAAACGGAACAGGGGAATTCCAAGAGTGAGGCCAGAACACCAACAAGGCTTTCCCAACCAACAAATCACGCGGCACATAGGAGGCATCGGACCATCGATCGGCTTCCTCAGGCATCCCAAAACGCACTTTCGTCCCCGCCCAACATCTCGCATCGAGGCTCTCGGGACTGTTGTCCCCCATCGGAAAAAATTGATCTTCCTGCAATTCAAAGGTGACCGATCGGCGAGCTTTCCAGATCGGCAATTCCGACCAGCTTTCTGGCTCGCCAAACATGGCTTGAACATCGGGGTACGTTACCGAGCGTCCCGCGACTTCCCAGACTTGACGCATGTCGTAGTCGAACATGCCTGTCGAGCTGTCTTTGGTTGCGATGTAATATTTGTCACGATCGAGTCGCAAATGACGAAGGGTACCGGATCCGCCTCGGACTCCAATGGCAACGGGGCTGGCATCCATCGGGTCGCCGACGGCAAAGTGAGGGTAGTCATTCTCGTCGCTAAGAAATCGTCGCGAATCAAACTGGGTCGGTTGATCAAACGACACCAAGTCCTCATCGACCCACAGCAAAATCTGATCGTCACAATTGCTCATTCGCACCGTATGCTGTGTGCCCGCCCTGACCGTGGTTTCGGCCTGAGGGTGCAGATTCGGTGTTTCCGAATCCGAATCAAACGGCCGGTCCTGCCCGTCTCGAATCGACAAAGTGGCGATACCGCTGGCGAGATCGATTTGGCATTGGTACTTCACCCCAGACTCAACGATCTGCAACTCCAAGGCTTGCGCGTCTTTGGACGTTTCCACATCCGCTTCGACGATTAGGTCGCCAACCCAGTGAATTCCATCGCGTGACAGACCTTGCGAACCAAACTCGGCTCGCCCGTTGAACTGCTCGGGCCCCGAGCCTGATTGAAAACCCGGTTTCAGCGTGCCCGCGGAATAGCCGCTGTTGAACATCCGAGTCAATCGCGAGCCACCCCGTATGGCGGACGGTTTTTCGTCGAAGAGTTGGTCGGATCGAACGTGCACGTAAGAATCGTAGGCATAAAAATCGGTAATCAAACGACTCGAGTAAGGATCAACGTCGGCCAGCGAAGCCCCCTGGTCCGCCATTTCCCATTGTTGTTCGCTTGGCCAACGGTGGAAGTATCGAAGCCAATGGGTCTCGTCCGCCGAACGGGTTTGCAGTGACGCTGACATCCCTTCATTCGTTCGATCAATCTGCCAAGAATCGCTTGGCGGCGAAGTCGCGCTTTCAACCCATGGCTGCCAGCGACTTGGGTAGTTCGCCTTGATCAACTCCGCGGATTGATAATCGGTGTCGTATACCAAATGCCGCATCGACAAAAGCGTCTTGGCAGGTTTTCGAACGATTTCTCGCACCGCTTCGCTTCCGGTCGGCTTGGTGAAAACATCACCGTGATCGATCGTCAAAGTTTCGTTCGGCAAACCCACCAACCGTTTGATGTAATTCTGCTTGGGGTTTCCAGGAAACTTAAACACGATCACATCCCATCGCTTCGGATCACTGATCGTGTAGGCGAACTTACTGACCAGAATCCGGTCGCCGTTGAACGTGCTGTGATTAGGATTTCCCGCCAAGTCCATGGGATTGACGTGCCGACAATTGGGGCAGATTCCGGCCACCACCGCGTTGTCGGTCACCGGTCCGCGGCGTTCGAGACTGGCACCCACCTGGAAAGGAGTTCCACAGCGGTCGCAGTCGACATCTTTATGGGCCCCCATCAACGTCGGGGCCATCGAACCGGTGGGGATGACGAAGGCTTCGGCCAAAAACGCTCGAAAAAGAAGTGCCAGAATAAATGCGACGACGAAGGCTTCCACCGTTTCCCGTTGCGCCGCAGTGCGAAACGATGCGGCCCGAGCCTGAGCGGGGCTGGCTTGGGCGTCGGCATCTGCCGAAACCGCTCCTTGGGTGGAATTCGATTCAGAAGTATTTTTTCGGCTCATGTTGGCCTGGTCGTAGCGGTGAAAAAAACGGAATCGAGCGAAACGGCACGCTCGGGACTGGCATGGTAGCGATTTTACGTCAACTACGGAACTTCGATTCCATTCGTTCGCCGCCATCAGAACCTTGGCAGAAATCGGGCTCGATCCTTGGCAATAAGTGGAAAAAGACCCTAGAATGAGGCGGTCGCAAACTCGGCGATGCCACCGCGTTGTCCCGATTCCCCCGGAGATTCAGTGCGTTTTTTCATGTTGACAGGCTCGGAACGCTTTGCCGCCTTGCTTCGACCGGCGAATTTGCGGGGCTTACTGCCGCTGATCCTGATCGTGGTGGCGCTGGAAACGGGAACCGCGAAGATCGGGGTTTGTGAAACGGGAGGTTCGCTGGACGCATTAGGCACGACTGCCGACACGCTGATCGAACAGCTTGGCAGTCAGAGCTACGCCACCCGTCTGCGTGCCCGGGAGTCACTTCAACGAATGGGCCTTGAGGCGTTCGATGAGCTCCATGCGGCACAATACCACCCAGATAGCGAAATCGCGATGACGGCGCGGCACCTGGTCAGCAGTTTGTTGGTGAGCTGGTCCAAGGAAACCGATCCCGAGCAAGTTCGCGAGATTTTGCACGAGTATGGTGCCCAAACCGAGGACGAACGCCGCGCTCGGATCGCGATGCTGGCCGAATTGCCAAAACACGAAGGCTTGGCCGCACTCGTTCGACTGACCCGTTTTGAAACCTCGCTGGCCCTGAGTCGTGTCGCTGCCCTCTCGCTGATGCGGCAAACGATTGCCGAGGACGAGACAGCCCACCGCGTGGAACAAATTCAATTGGGTCTGGGGCAAGGAGACCGCGCTCCGGTCATTTGGCTGGCGGCGTACGCGGACGACTTGAAGACCGGCGTTGTTGATGCCAAGCGTTGGGACAAACTCATCGACCAGCAACGCCAACAACTCGACACCGCCTCTGCCGTCCAGACGACACGACCATCGATTTTAGAGTTGGTTCGCGTCTGTGCGAATCAAGCTTGGCTTCGCGGGCAAACCGACGATGCCCAGCAATTGGTTGAAAAGCATTTGGATCTGGT
Source organism: Novipirellula artificiosorum (assembly GCF_007860135.1). Classification (NCBI taxonomy): domain Bacteria; kingdom Pseudomonadati; phylum Planctomycetota; class Planctomycetia; order Pirellulales; family Pirellulaceae; genus Novipirellula; species Novipirellula artificiosorum. Next base: position 322,368 of record NZ_SJPV01000007.1, on the reverse strand, counting down.
AACTCCGACCACGCGTGAACTCAGTGAAGCATGTCGGTGGGCGATCAAGACCGGCCTGTATTCCACTGTGCTTGAACTGCGAAACCGACACACCCAGCTATTCGATGCCCAACCGATGCTTCTCTACTCCGCTGCGGAAGCGTTGAATGCGAGCCACGATCCCGAGGGCGGCGAAGCGCTCGCGGTGCGGGCACTCGGTACACAGCCAATACCGAGCGATCTCGAAACACAAGAAAAGTGGTCGCCGAACGACCTTGCGGAAAGAGCCCAATCCCATCGTGAGATTGCAGATCACCTACAATCCCGCGGTCTGTTTGATTGGGCCGAAGCCGAGTATCGAATGATCATCGACCGACTCGACATCGTTTCGATGCCATCCACAAGCGCGAGAATCTCGCTGGCGCAAATGCTCGGCGATCTGCTGCAGCATCAACAGGTGGTGGATGTCTTAACGCCTCTGGTCAACCGAATCAGCAGCGATGATCAATTCAGGAATCAATTGAACTTCCAACATCGCAACCTGGATGCCATGCGCAGCATGATCCACTGGCATGGAGCCTTGGCGAAAATAGAACAAGGTGAGATCGAGCAAGCAAAACCCATGCTTGAAAAGGCGTTGCGGATCGATCCAACCAACATCGACATTCTGATTGACATGTATCGGCTCGAACAAGACGATCCCCAGTGGACTCAACAAACCGAGACGTTGATCAAGATGAGCACCCGCGATACACAAAAATTGATCGACGAGCGGGAAACGCAACTAAGGCGGCCTGGCCAGTTCTTTGGGATGGGCGGTTCCCTGGCGGATTTATTGAATCAATACGCATGGTTGGTTAGCAACACCCAAGGAGACTATGCTCGTGCGCTTCGTTACAGTAGACGCTCGCTGGAGCTGTTGCCAAACGAGCCTGCACAACTCGATACCCTGGCGCGATGCTATTACGCCGTTGGCGATTTTCAGAACGCCTATGCAACGCAAGTCAAAGCGGTTCAGTTGATGCCTCATTCGCCTCCAATGCTTCGCCAATTGGAATTATTGGAAAAAGCGGCGCAGGCCGATCTGCCAAAGCAATAGCGACGGCGGGTTCACGGTAGCGGTAGCTCGCACGACCTACCGTTGCACCCTGCGGCATGACCCTCACAACCGTTCCCCCGTTTTACCTCGCCTGCCACGGATCTTGATCGACTCGCGATTCTATGACCTAGGCTTTCATTGGTTTACTGCAACCGCAACTTAACCCATGTACAGACCTACTGAGTTATCGGAACCGTTCGATCATGCCAAAACCGTCTCGCCATCGCGACCGCAAACGTAACAAGCCACCTCGTTCGCGAGGCAGCTTCTCGGTTCTTATTGGATTTGGGCTGCTCCTGTTCGGAGTATGGCTTGGGTCAACCTCCGCCGTTTCCAATCTCCATCGAGCGTTGGCGATGAAATCATCGCCGCGTGTTGTGGATTACCAGACGTTGCTGAACGAGGGCATTGGCGATAACGCATTCATTCACCTCACGAACGTTGATTTTGACCGCACGGAAAAAACCAGTCGGCTTGAGAGAATCGCATCGAGTTTCGAGGGCATTGGAGCGGGGGCGACCGCCGCCGATCCCGCAAAGATCCAGAAAACAATCGCCGAGATAAAACAACAACTTGCGGCACAGGGCGGAACGTCTCAGATCGCAGATCTCGTCGCCGAGTCGCTGGTTGCCATCAAAGTGTTCCCAAAGAACGCCGGCTTGACCGAGCAGCTCGTTTCGTTGCCACGCAACCGCAATGCGGTTGCCACGGCTGCCGATCAGATCGACCATTACAACGAACTCCGTGGCTACATTACGATCGACAATGGCGAGCAAACTCGCCAAGCAATCCAATTGCTGGGTAGCCCGGATGCGATGCAGCGAGATGCCAACGCTTGGCTAGAAAAACTCAATCAGATCAAGCAGCAAAAGGAGACCGCGCGAGATCGATTCCTGATCGATCCGATGGATCGACCACCAAGTCGAGTGTCCTCGGCTGGTCTGTTCGCATGTTCCCTCGGCTCGATCGTGTTCGGATGGCTGCTACTTGGCAGCGGAACCATGTCTTGGCTGGGTTGGTTCTTGATGCCAATTCCCGCTATCCTCGGTCTGGTCGGCTTTCCACTTCGACTGGGGCGTGGGGGACGAAAAACCAGCATCCTGTACCTGATCGTTGGCTTCACCCTGTTCGTCGTTGGCGGATATGAGATGGTTTTCCTTGGTGGTTTCGGGCAAACCGACGGGACCACGATACATCATGTGATCGGGTTCTTGTTGGCAGCTACGGGCACGTCCGCATTTGCCGGTGCAGCCCTTCATCACCGAGCACGCCAACCACTTGAAAACATCTTGCCACCACCCCCTTCGGCAACTCAACCGACCACTCGCCCGGTGCTCAGCTACCGCACCTCGGCCGATCAACTCGCGGCCATGGCGAACGACGCCGAGGACTGTGCGCCAACCCATTACGTCGACCCTTGTTTTATGGCCGCAATGGATGATTCTTGCAGCTCCATCACAATGGATTG
>NZ_SJPV01000007.1:0-19722 GCF_007860135.1 Novipirellula artificiosorum | reverse complement strand
CAAGATTACAGATTTCGAAATGTCAGAAATCAAACTCAAGCGTAACGCATTCCATGGCGATTGGAATTATGAAATCGCACCACGCAAGCGATGCAAACCTCGATAGTTTATTTGCGGACGGTCCCTAGGTTTCAATCTTCCCTAGATCCCAATCGTTTGAATGCCTCATTTGGCTTGCCGTAATGCCGATCTTCTCCAGTGGCGAGTGCGGATAACAAAAAGTCGTTCAAATCAAAGCCAACGTCATGTGGCGACATTTCACCCAACACCAGAGCGTGAGTGGCTGCCAAGACCAACTCATTGATCGATCCCGTAACAGAACGATTCAACGCTTTGGCAAACGTTATCGCTGCACTCGATGGAGCGATGAATTTTCGGAAAACGAACGACTGACCATCATCTTCCATGAACTCACGAATGGTGCTTAGTGCTCGCTCGATGAAGCGGCTATCGTCAGTGATTCCTTTGCCGTACAACACGCAGGAATAAAACGAGGCAGTATTCGTCAGGAGGATGTACTGAGTGCGGTCAGCGGTGAAGAGATGGCACGACCAGTCGGCGTAGGGATTCTCATCAAGCGGCATTACGCCTAGCTTGCCAGCTTTAATTTTGCTGTTTAGCTTCTGGGAAAGTCGAAGGATCATCGTGGGGTCTCGCTTAATTGAACTCAGCAACCATTGGATGAAGTGTGCTATTCCTGATTGCAGACGGATTCTACCACTATTGACTCGAAAAAACGTTTCACCCGATGAACACTAACGATGGCTGATCCTAAAGGCGCACAGCTTATTGTCAATCTGAGTGCATCGCAGACGAGGCGACGACTCAAGGGGTTCGGACATGGCGTTCGAAAAATCCAGAGCGGCGGTAAGAACCAAGCGATCATCATCCACACTGCCACAGGTGAACATCTCAGGGAACTTGAAGATAAGTTCGCCGATGTGGGCTTCTCATCGGACCAAGATAAACTAAGTGAACCGATTGAGAATATCCGCAATCTTGGCGTCGTAAGTGCGACATGGCTTCGTGAAGTTGGCATCAAGACAAGAGCCGACCTTGAAGATTATGGTCCAGTCTTCGCTTATTGTCAGGTGAAGAGAAAGTATCCGAAAGCCAGTCTGAATCTGCTTTGGGCGATTGCCGCTGGTATCGAGCATCGAGACTGGAGAGATTTGACGAACGAAGAGAAGCAGCAATTGCTCAAAGATATTGAGTAGAGGACATCAATTCGGCGACCTCTGCCAGAGTCATTTCCAGCACCTCGGTGTCGCTCAGTTGAAAACGCCGCTGAATATCCATCATCAGTGATTCGATCTCCATGCAATCGGAGATTTTCCAGAATCGCCACCGAGGGTAACATGCTCGGTATACATCCATGATGCGGTCATTCGGGGAAAAGCGGTAGCGGTCATCGGGGTTGAAGCTGAAAGCCTCGCACAATGTTTGAAGCAAAGCGTCGGTCTTGTCCATCACTTCGTCTGAACAAGTGCGTTCCCACGCCGCCAGTTGTGAATGGCGATCCCGATAGGGGCGTGGCAATGGTTTGCAAAACAACCGACCGCTTAGCCACCAATCCCACAAGATACTGGATGCCGCAATGACCGAAAGCAGGAGGAGAAGCAAGTACCAGGTCATACGACTGCCAGACGCTCAAGCCTGATCGTCTTCAAGCAACCATTCCCTCGCACGCTCAACCAACAACAGGTCACGGGTGCATCGACGAATATCGTCCTTTCGCATCTCATCGACTTCCTCTGCATCGAACTCATCGTCCCCATCAAACAAAGCCGGATCAAATGGTTTTGATTCTAGGGCGGTCTCCAGATAGGCTCCCAATTGCCAATCCTCAAAAATCTCTTTGATTTTCTTAACAAAAGCGGGGATTTCTGCCTGAAAGTCGGCGAACGTTTCCGATGCTTCAAGGAAGTTCAAGAACTTCTCGCCAACCAAGTATTCGAGGGCTTTCTGAGTCCCAAAATCACCTTCGAGGTTCTCTGCGGCTTCGCATTGTTCCTGCCAGATCTTGTGCGGTATTCCCATGGTCAATCCAAATTGTCGTCGCAAAAGTCCAGAATGCCTGGCGCCTGTTCTTCGCCGATCAAGTCAAGGACGTAGTGGGCTGAAACATAACACATCGCAAACGCCATTTGTGGTCTCTCAGCCAGTCCATGATCGCCCCCATCAGGATCGCTGTTGGCGACATAGTTTGCCAGAGCCCCTTCTGTGGTTTTCCTTCGCAAGTTTTCGTCCCAAAAATCCATGCCACGGAATTTGAGGCACACCAGAGGTGCAAGATGAAAGAGGTTGGCATCCGTGATTCGCTGGTTCGTCAACAATCCAAACGGCTTCGCTTAACCAGCATCAGCCATTGCTCGTTGGATCTCGTTAATCCATTCGACTGGAGTTGTTGGCAAAGGATGGTTCATGTTTCGCTTCTTTGATTTGGAGCCACTGATACCTGACCAGTCTAGCGAACAGCGATCTAACGTCAAGCACGAGCGTAATTGGGGATGCAGCATAATACCGCTTCCATCCAAGCTAGCTCACTGAGTCAGCTTCTTCCCATTCCGTCAACGCCTCAGGGATGCGTTTTTTGTCGTCTTGTTGCCTGAGACGATCAAGCTGAACAGCTTTGTACATCAATACGGCAAACCAGATAGTACCGCCAGCGGCAAGCCACACTATCGTCGGTGGGAACTTCGGATTTACCGCAATCAGAATGAAGCTCCCCGCTAAACCAACACATACCCAGAAGAGCCAAAACAGGAGGAAGCGACGGTTCTCCGGTTGTGCATCGAAGCGAGACACAGGGAGTCCTTTGCGTGGCGTGCTGAAGTGAAGCAATGCCCACAGCACCAGCATCGGCAATGGAGCGATCAACATCCGATGTAGCCCAAGCGTAAGCGTGAGAACAATCCCCACAATCGCAAACAGCAAGGTCGCCGGGAGGAAATACCACGCCCAGCGTTTCCTAGTCACAACAACTTGACCGGGGGCAACAAATCCGGTGTCGTGCCTACTCAACGGAACAGCAACTTTGGTACAGAAAATCTCCCAGCCCTCCTGTAGGGATTCTGGGATTCGTTGTTGAAGGTGTCGAATCAACCATAGCTGATCCACTAGTCCAGGCATTGTTCGCCTTGTTCTTGAAGTGTTCCGATTTGAGGCGGAATCAGACTGCGGGCATTTGCTCATCAGCCACCATGAACCAATCAGGAGCTTGCTACAGCACCATGATCGGCTAGTCCGCCGATCAGCCATTGCACTTCTGACGGCGATGGGAGCCAAAGATCCCGAATCAATCAAGGCTCTTCACCGAATCCTCAGCCAAAATAATCCGCAACTTGCTGTCGAAGCTGCGATAGGCATCGTTAAGCTCAAACCCGACGAAGCAGATGACTTGTTCCCGTTCCTGAAAGAACAGCTAGCAAGTCACAACCCCATGATCATCCGGCTCATCACGAACTCAATTGAGTTTCTAGGCGACAAGACCGTTGAGTTTCTTGATCAACTGATGGACCTGCTCGACTATGAAACGGTTGCCGAAAATGCGGCACTCGCCATTCTGCGGATTACCGGTGACGACAAACACGCTCGCCAAATTGCTGACCGGTGGCGACGATCCGATGATGTGGTCCAAAACATTGCCGCATCGGAGTTGGAACAAGAGATCGACGGGATTCTCGTGGGATGGGTCTAGAGAATGATGCCATCTGTCCCCATTAATCCACCATCTTGCAGTGCGGGAATGAGTGCGTTTGTTGGTGACATTTACCGCTGGAAGCGTTGCTTCGTCTGGCTCAAGCTCAGCCAAGGCATCTAAAGCTAGAACACGAATGTCTGCATCATCGATGGAAAGGGCAGAAAGCAGGCAAGTGGGCTGATTGAGTCCACGCTCTTGAAGAACTTCGACGGCGTACTCGGTTCGATCCAGCGACGAGTAGGTGACGAATTGGCTCAGGATCGTGATTGCTTCTTTTTTCATGTGGCTCCTGTTTTGATGGGGTTTGTTATTTTTCGGCGGCGGATGTTTTCGATTCAAAAAGTGCAATCGTCTTCAAAGTTGCAACAGAATCTTAGCCCGGCGACTTTAATCCTGGTGGTTTTTTTCACCACAACGTCAAGTGTGAAAATTGCAAAATTGCAACTATCTTCCCAGTCGCCGAATCGATTTGCGAAAAATGAAGCGGGAATGAAGGCAAGCAGGTTGTGCTCGTCAGCAAGCCGCCAACGACCGTGGCATAATCTGGAATAGTAATTCAGTTCCACTTCTTCATAGAGGTCTGTCATGAGACTAATCGTTGCTGCATTGACTGTCGTTTTTCTGACCTGTGGCGTTACTTACGGGCAAGATGAGCCTGGTCCCGGCTTTGAACACTTGAAATGCTATGGACCGTTTATCGGCACTTGGCGATACGAAGGACCGCTACTGGAAGAGTTGCCAGACATCGCAAAGAAGGGTACTCCGTTAGTTTTCGAGTTCTCTTGGAGACGAATCTTGAACAAGAGTGCCGTGGAGTATTCTTGGTCAAATGAGCTTCAAGGGGGCGTCAACTTGTCTAGCAAAGGATTAGTCGGTTGGGATGCAGCTCAGAAACAGATCATCTCCGGTGGCATGAATTCGGTCGGTGGAATCATCATGGGGACAGTCACCCATGACGAGGAAGCCAAATCAATGACGTTGAAGGCCAACGGCATCGATGGAGAGGGAGAGAAGACATCCTTCACCGGCGTGGTCACCAAGACCGGAAAGGACACGCTCACTTGGAAGGCACTGGAACGCACTGGTGGAATTGTCGAAGGCCCAAGCCCGGTTTACACGTTCAAGAGAGTCGAACGAGCAAAGAAAGAAGCGAAGTAGCGTTTGCGATTCACGCACGGTTCGGCATTTTGTCGAACCGTGTCCGTTGTTCAGGGGGAAATGTGATGACTCGTGTTATTCGATACTCGGTCGTTGTTGTTTTGGCAACTTGTTGTTTGGTGACGCCTGCCTTTGCGGCGCAAGGACTTCCAACCGCCAAGCCCGAAGATGTTGGTGTCTCCTCGGACAAGGTGAAAGAGCTTTCTGAGTACATGCAGGGACTTGTAGACGACGGCAAGATTGCTGGTGGCGTCACCATGATGGCTCGTCAAGGAAAGGTTGTTCACCTGGAAGCGGTCGGGATGGCTGATCGGGAAGCCAAAGTTCCCATGCAAACGGACTCGATCTTTCGTATTGCTTCGATGACCAAGCCGATCACGAGCGTCGCCGTGATGATGCTTTGGGAGCAGGGAAAACTGAAGCTTGATGACCCTGTTTCGAAGTACATTGACGAATTCAAGAATCCCAAAGTCTTATTGTCGGTCGATCCCTGGAAGACTGAACCTGCCAAGGTGGAGATCAAGATCCGGCACTTACTGACACACACTTCTGGACTGGGATACTCGTTCACACCGAATGTTGCTGCACTGCACGACGAACTTGACATTTTGACAGGGGTTGCCACGTCATCAGAGCCGGTCGCAGATACCGTCAAGAGGCTGACCGAGATTCCTCTCATTTTCGAACCGGGGAGTGCCTGGAACTACGGCATGTCCATTGATGTTCTGGGAAGAATTGTCGAGGTCGTCAGCAAGAAGTCTCTGGGGCGATTCTTCGAGGACGAGATCTTCCGTCCGCTCAGCATGATAGATACACATTTCACGATCCCAGATGAGAAAGTGCCTCGGCTGGTCGCCGGATACGTGCCAGTTGAGACGTGTCTTCGAGAAGTTCGACCGGGCGAACGATTGAAAGAGATTATGGTGCGTGACGAAGCGGGGTTTGCGGGCACGATGACGTTAACATCCGACTATCCGTACTCGCCATCAAATGTTGCTGAATCGGGAGGGGCCGGGCTCAGTTCAACGGCAAACGATTACATGCAGTTCTGTCAAATGCTGCTAAATGGTGGCGAGTTGAATGATCATCGTTTGCTCGAAAAAGACACCGTGGCAATGATGACCAGCAATCAGATCGATGATTTGCACGTCGGGGCATCCGATATGAAGTTCGGCTTCGGATTCGCTATTCTTCGAGACGACGAGCCTGTTCATCCCCAGTTGCGGTCCTCTTACGCATGGGGCGGCTATTGGTGTACCTCGTTCCGTATCTCTCCCCGAGGCGACTGGATCGTGATCACAATGGCGCAGGTGGCAGGACGGCCAAGGGATGAAAAGTACGACAGCCTTGCCGCCGAAGCCATTGAAAAATGATGGCTGCACCGTGCCCCCCCCCTGAAACTAAAAGATGAGGAAGGACAAGCTGTGAAGACTCACACGATTCGACACTTGATCACGATGTCTGCCTTGGGGATATGGTGTTTCGTGGCTGGAACATTGAACGCCACAGCCCAAGAACTGCCCACTTCCAAGCCCGAAGATGTCGGTGTCTCCTCGGAGAAGGTGAAAGAGCTTTCCACCTTCATGCAGGGACTTGTGGACGATGGCAAAATTGCTGGTGGCGTCACCATGCTGGCTCGGGATGGAAAGGTTGTTCATCTGGAAGCGGTGGGCATGTCTGATCGGGAAGCCAAAGTTCCCATGAAAACGGACTCGATCTTCCGCATTGCTTCGATGACTAAGCCGATCACGAGCGTCGCCGTGATGATGCTTTGGGAACAGGGAAAGATCGGATTGGATGATCCTGTCTCGAAGTTCATTCCCGAGTTCAAGAATCCCGACGTGTTGGTATCGGTAAATCCGTTGGTGACAAGAGCCGCAAAGCGAGAGATCACGATACGTGATCTGCTGACGCATACGTCAGGGCTGGGCTACGAATTTTCCAAGGACATTGGACCGATTTATCACCAGCATGGAATCCAGTGTGGGGATTGCCCAACCGACATGACTCTCGAAGAGATGATAGAAACGCTAGCCGGATTGCCGTTGCTTTTTGATCCCGGCACGAAGTTTGAATACGGCATGAGCTACGCTGTGCTGGGGCGACTGGTGGAGGTCGTGTCCGATGGCACCTTAGAGCGTTTCTACGACAGGAACATATTCCAACCACTTCAAATGCATGATACTTTCTTTCGAGTTCCTCACGACAAGCTGTCACGCCTAGCTCCTCCGTATGTGACAGACGGCAATTCTATTCGCAAGCTTGAGCCGGGAGAAATCTTGGACTGGAAGGCGGGTGTAGGCACCTACAAGATAACGGCGGATGCTGCATACAGCGAATCGAACAAGTACCTAAATGAGCTTTGTTCCACCGCTGACGACTACATGCGATTCTGTCAAATGATTCTGAACTTAGGAGAACTCGAAGGAACTCGCCTGCTTTCCAGTGAAACCGTTAAGAAAATGACAGCCAATCAACTGGGAAGCCGTTCAGGTGGTTATGGGTTTGGTTTTGGAGTGTTGCCCAATACTGACGACGTTCATCAGCAATTGAGGGACTCAATTCACTGGGCTGGCGGTTGGTCTACATCATTCCACATTTCGCCCCGAGGCAACTGGGCTCTCGTTACGTTAACACAACTTGCCTGGAGCGACTCAACGCCTGGATGGTTCGAGCGGTATCGAACGATTGCCGCTGAGGCGATCAATGATTAAATCACATTCAGTTCGTGTCAAGTGAGAGATGGGAGCAATGTAGTGCAGACACCAAGGTCAACAATAACTGCAACTCGACGAGATTTCGTGAAATGTGCCGGAACGACTGCCGCTCTTGCCAGTGTCGGTGCATTAACGACTGACAGTGCGGGTGCTGCGACGAAAGCACCATCACTGACAGAACTCTCTGCGACGAAGCTTGCAGCGATGATCGCTGATGGACAAGTCTCTGCGGAAGAGGTTGCCGAGGCTCATCTCAAACGAATCGAGGAAGTGAATCCGAATCTGAATGCCATTGTGCAGATGAATGCAGAGCAAGTCAGGTCAGGAGCACGTCAAGCTGATAAGGAGTTGAGGAAGGGAGTTTCCAGAGGCCCGCTTCATGGTGTGCCTTTCACCATCAAGGACTGCATCTCGACCAAAGGCATAATCACAACCAACGGTTGCCCCGAGTTGCGGGAGTACATTCCGAAGATTGACGCCACGGTTGTCAAGCGACTGAAGAAGGCTGGTGGCATTTTGCTAGGGAAGACAAATGTGCCAGAAATGTGCTTCGGCGATACAGACAATCTTGTGTATGGCCCAACTCTTAATCCGTACAGTCATGAACATGGCCCTGGTGGTAGCAGTGGCGGTGAAGCTGCGATTATCGCAGCAGGCGGCTCACCATTTGGCATTGGCACGGACATCGGTGGAAGCATTCGCTCCCCCGCCCATTGCTGCGGTATCGCCGGGCTCAAGCCCACCAATCGCCTTGTACCTGAATCGGGAATCCTCTCGACTTTTCCTTTGGAGGTTGGAGGATGGAATTCGGTCGGTCCTCTAGCCCGACATGCAGAAGATCTATATACGGTACTCCAGGTAATCGCCGGTCCTGACAACGTGGACTCCCAAACCGTTCCGGTCCCGCTCCATAGCCCAAGCAGCGTAGCTGTCGAACGGTTGCGAGTAGCTTTCTTCACGGATGATGGAACATCCACGCCAACAGCGGAAACACTTGAATCGGTCAAACGTGCGGTTCGAGCACTTGAAGCTTCCGGTGTTGCTCTCGTGAAAGAGGACCGCCCACCAGCCATATCCCAAGCTGCTAGCCTTTGGATTCGAGCAGTGATTCCGCAATGGGCAACTGCAATGCGATATTGGCAGCTTGAGTATGCCACTATGGGCGAGGCCGATATCTCAGAGAAACGAAGCCCGCTCACAGAGTTTATTTTCGAATCTTTGGATATGGCATACCAAAACGGCAACTACGGCCCTGACCAGAAGGAACGAAATCAACGAGAGCTACACGCTTTTCGTGCGCAAATGCTGCAATTTTTCAGCAGCTATGACGTGCTTCTTAGCCCCGTGGAGGCCAAGCCAGCTGCGAAGCTCATGACGGTTGATGAAGTTGCCCAATTACCGAAAAGGAGATTCATTCCTTTATTGTCGGAGGCAATGGGCGGATTTTATGTGACACACAACATGACTGGCTGGCCTGCTGCCGTTGTTCGTGCCGGAACGTCTCCTGAAGGGCTTCCAATTGGCGTACAAATCGCAGCCAAGCCATGGCATGATCACGTTGCGATTGCCGTGGCAAAACTGATTGAAGAGGAATTGGGCGGCTGGCAAGCACCAACTGGAGTCTGATTTAGCGGATTTGACGATTTACGGTATCACATAAGAAGTGAAAGATGATTCATTCAGTACGTCCATTGTGTTTGCTTGCGATTTCGCTGCTCGTCTCACCAGCGATTTCCCAAGAACGACTGCTCACCAAGCCGGAAGTTGTCGGCGTCTCTTCGGAAAAAGTTGGCGAACTTTCGAAGTACATGCAGTCGCTTGTGGACAAAGGAAAAATTGCTGGTGGCGTGACGATGATGGCCCGAAGGGGCAAGGTCGTTCACTTGAAGGCAGTCGGGATGGCGGATCGGGAAGCTGAGAAACGAATGACGACCGATGCCATCTTCCGCATTGCTTCCATGACCAAGCCGATCACGAGCGTGGCTGCCATGATGCTTTGGGAACAGGGAAAGATCGGATTGGATGATCCGATCTCGAAGTACATTCCCGAGTTCAAGAATCCCGAAGTGTTGGTATCAGTAGGGCCATTGGTGACAAGACCTGCAAAGCGAGAGATCACGATACGTCATTTGCTCACTCAAACTTCAGGGCTTGGATATCCATCGACAGAAGGCATCGGGAAGTTGTACTTAGATCACGATATCAAGATGGGACTATGCAGTTCCAATCTCACGCTTAAAGAAATGATGGAGCGTACTGGCAAGCTCCCCATCAAATTTGATCCCGGTTCGCAGTGGCTTTATGGCATGTCTTCAGATGTTCTTGGACGAGTAATTGAAGTTGCTTCTGGAAAAACATTCGATGTCTTCGTTGAGAAAGAAATTTGCGAACCTTTGGGCATGACCGATACGTTCTTTATTGCCCCTCCAGAAAAGCAATCACGAGTGGTTGCCGCTTATTATCTTTCCAAATCTCAGATAAAGAAGGTGAAAGTGGGGGATACAGAAGCGCCGTTTTCGTCAGATTGTCACCTGGAAGGCAACAAGTGCTTTTCGGGAGGCGGCGGTCTTTGCTCAACTGCTGAGGACTACATGCGTTTTTGCCAAATGCTGTTGAACGGGGGTGAATTGAATGGCAAACGATTGCTTAAACTGAGCACTGTCGAGATGATGACAACCAATCAACTTGAAGATTCTGTTGTTCCCAATCAAAAAATGATTCCCGGTTTGATTGGAGACTTTGGCTTTGGATTAACGTTCTATAGCGAGGATTTCCCGACGATCCAACTCAGGGGCGCCTATGCTTGGTTTGGTGTTTGGACGACTTCATTTCGAGTCTCCCCCAAGAGAGATTGGATCGTGATCACGATGACGCAACTTGCACCTTGCAAGGGAGTCGTTGCTTGGATGCGTGATTATGAAAAGATCGCCGCCGAATCCATTATCGACTAATCGCTGATTCACCAACGAACACTGATTATTTCAACTTTACACGCACTGGAGAAACAAGATGAAACGATTCAGCATTCTTCTCGCCATAGCAGCAATCGTTACCGCCAATACTTGCGTAGTGGCGAGTGCTGAGGGCATCCCAGACGAGATCGTTAAGGAGCTAGACTACCTTGTCGGCAAATGGGAATCCGAGGGAAACGTGGGAGACAAACGCCAAGTTTGGGGCTTTACCTGCCGTTGGGCAAGGACTGAATCAAAGGAAAAAATCTGTCTCATCGGTGAGTTTTCCTACAAGACAGGGGACGAAACGAAGAGCGGTGTGACGCTCATTGGCTGGAACGCAGCGAAGGGGTGTATTGAAGATCGGGGTTTCGATGCTCTAGGTGGAAACGCCACATTGCTTTGGAAGGTCGAGTCGCCAACGAAATGGATCGGCGAAATCAGTTTAGTTGAGAAAGGTGAAACGCTCAATTCGGTAGCCGAGCTAATCAAAACAAACGACTCGGAGTGCGTCATGAAAGATAAGGATAAGAACGGCAATGTGTCCAAAATTGTATTCCGCAAGGTGAAGCAAGAACGCAAAAAGAAAGCCAAGGAGTAATGCTCGCCAGCAGTCCATTGTCGAATCTGATGCAATGCCAATTCTGAGTTTTTAATTCCATTTCCAACTTCCCTTAGAGGTCTGTCATGAGACAAATCGTTGCTGCACTGACTGTTGTTCTTCTTACCTGTGGCGTTACTTACGGACAAGATGAGTCAGGTCCAGGTTTCGAGCATCTGAAGAGCTATGGACCCATGATTGGCACTTGGCAGTATGACGGTCCTTCACTGCAAGATGTACCGGGGATTGCCAAGAAAGGAACGAAAGTTGTTTTTGAATTTTCGTGGAAATGGATTCTGGATAAGAGTGTCGTTGAGGAAACGTGGTCGTTTGGAGTCAAGGGAGGCAAGACATTTTCGGGCAAGGGATTGATAGGCTGGAACGCCGCAGAGAAGAAAGTCACCTTCGGAACCATGGATTCGTTTGGGGGGATGGTTCTTGGGTCATCCGTATATGATGCCGAGACAAAATCAAGGACATACGCCTCGAATGGAATCGACGGGGATGGCAACAAAATATCCTCCAAAGGCGTGCTAGCTAAAGTTGACAAGGACACGCTCACTTTTCAAGCATTGGAACAGACAGGCGGCAGCGTTTTCGAAGGACCAAGCCCGATCTACACGTTCAAGAGAGTCCAACGAACAGAGAAGGAAGCCAAGTAGATAGCTCCCGCATCCAAATCAAATTGAAACACGGCCCAGCGTTTTTCGGGCCGTGCATTGCTGCCTTTCGTTCTTAGTCCGAAACCCGAAGCAACTCGTCAATACAAATTTTAGGAGTCTTTCAGAGATGCGTTTTTTACACTTACATCTGTTCTTAGCCTTAATCGTTTTTGCCCAAGTTACTCACGCAATCGGGATTAGCCCTGAAACAGCTCAGAAAGAAATGGAATCACTTGTTGGAGAGTGGGAGGGTACCTTGGAATATGGAGGAGCCTCGTCATCAGCAAAATGGAATGCCGAATGGGCTCCAGGCAAGCAGTGCCTCATCATTCATGAAGAGTATGACAATATCGAGGGTGGAACAAACAAGGTCACCGCCCTAGTGGGATACGACCGTCTAAATAGACAGATTGTCAATCTTGGTTTCCGCACTGATGGGGGCAATCGAACAATGACCTTCACCGATTCCGTTTTCAAGGCAAAAATGACCGGAGACGATCTTGAGGGTAAAGCTTCCAGTTGTGACGTTGTAGTTAAGAGAAACGAAGGTGAAATGACCTTTGTATTCAAAGGTGTGTCTCCTGACGGTGAAGACATGTTGATTCAAGTTCAGCGAAAAAAGTAGTCGGTTAGCAAGGAGAGTGATTTTTTCGAATAAGGAACAACGATATGCGGATTCTCCGAAACCGATATTGGAGTCTCGTTGCGAGCTTGGCAACGCCAGTCTTTTTGCTGTCCTCGTCAAATGTGCGAGGACAGGAAGGTCTTGCTACCAAGCCGGAAGTTGTCGGCGTCTCCTCTGAGAAAACTGCGGAACTTTCTGAGTTCATGCAAAAACTTGTAGACGATGGCAAAATTGCCGGTGGCGTTACCATGATGGCCCGCCATGGAAAGGTTGTTCATCTGGAAGCGGTGGGCATGTCTGATCGGGAAGCCAAAGTTCCCATGAAAACGAACTCGATCTTCCGCATTGTTTCGATGACTAAGCCGATCACGAGCGTCGCCGTGATGATGCTTGCTTCAGCAAAGCACGGTCGAAATGATGACTGCCGATCAGCTTGGTGGGCTGGAGATACCCTCAGATTCGACCCAATGGATTTGATGGATCAATTCGGCTTTGGGTTTACTGTTTACAGTAATGACAAACCTGACAAGCAGTCGCAGGGTGCCTACGCATGGTTCGGTTTCTGGACAACATCGTTTCGTATTTCGCCTCGTGGAGATTGGATCGTAATAACGATGACGCAATTGGCAGGCTATGAACAGTCAGACGTTTGGATACGTGAGTACGAGAAAATCGCCGCCGAATCGATTGTCGAAATCAACTGAAAGAGCTTCAACAGAGAAACTAGAATTCAAATATTTGAGCAAGGAAACATGCCATGCGACACAACCGACTCATTTGTCTAGCAGCAATGCTGTTGTCCTTTGGAACCTTCCTAGCACTTGAATCGGCATACGCTGAAAACTCTTCACCAGTTGGGGAGAAGTTCACCCAAGTCGATGGGATGGAAATGTACTACGAAGTTCATGGCAAGGGTGAGCCACTGGTGCTCCTTCATGGTTTCTTTAGTAGTGGAGAGTTATGGAAGCCCTTTCTCTCTGAGCTGACGAAGGACTATCAAGTCATCGTTCCCGATCTGCGGAACCATGGTCGTTCCACGAATCCAGCCGGAACGTTTACGCATCGTCAGTCAGCAGTGGACGTGTTTGCTCTGCTGGATCACCTGAAAATCAAAAAGTTCCGTGCGATGGGATTTAGCACCGGAGGAATGACACTGCTACACATGGCGACCAGTCAGCCTGATCGGGTCCAGGCAATGGTTCTCTTTGGAGCATCCTCGTACATTCCAGCGGCTCCTCGAAATTATCGAGATTTGACATTCGAAGGTTTTTCGGCAGACCCAGAACTCAAGCTGCTAAAGAGCCAACATTCACGGGGCGACGATCAGGTCCGTGAACTCATTCGCCTGTGGTATAGCTTCGAATTTAGTTTCGACGACATGAACTTCACGCCACCCTACCTTTCAACGATTAAGGCGAACACGCTAATTATCCATGGAGACAGAGACATGTATTTTCCAGTGCGGATCGCTGCCGAGATGTATGAATCGATCCCGAATTCCTACCTGTGGATCATTCCCAACGGAGGACACGTCCCCAATTTCGACGAGCCTGAGCAATTCATGAAGCAACTCCAGCAGTTTTTCCATGGCGACTGGGACAAGAATAATGCACCGAGGTGAATGAGACTTCCATCCGTTCTGCAAGTGAAAGCAATTGCCGCCAATCCATCACCCTATTCAGAAAATCACAACCATTCTTTCAACCTATTTACTCGGAGCAACACGATGAAACGTTTCAGCATTCTTATCGCCCTAGCGGCAATCGTCACCGCCAACACTTGCGTAGTGGCAAGTGCTGAGGGCATTTCAGACGAGATCGTTAAGGAGCTTGACTACCTTGTGGGCAAATGGGAATCCGAGGGAAACGTGGGAGACAAACACCAAGTCGGGGGCTTTACGTGCCGTTGGGCAAGGACTGAGGAAAAGGAAAAGGTCTGTCTCTTTGCTGAATTCTCGTACAAGACAGGTGACGACATAAACAGCGGCGTCACGCTCATTGGGTGGAACGAAGCGAAGCAGTCCATTGAGGATCGAGGGTTCAACGCTTCAGGAGGAAATGCCACGCTACTCTGGACAATCAAGTCGCCAAAGCTATGGCAGGGAGATTTAACATTTATCAAAAACGGCGAGACGCTCAAAGGGAAGGGCGACCTCATTAAGAAAAGCGATTCCGAGTTCGTCTTTGAAGCCGAGTATGACAACGGCGATGTTTCTCGAATCGTTTTCCGCAAGTTGAAGCAGGAACGTAAGAAGAAAGCCAAGGAGTGATCGCAATCGAAGTTACTGTTGCCCGCAAACCAGTTTCAGATCGTGTCAGTTGGCGCCCAAACAGTACCACTAATTGGCGCCTCAAACAGTACCAGTCGTCCCTTTTCGCTTTGATCGGATTGAAATGGGAGTTTTGTTTCAAAACTCTCATTCAATTACGCTCATGGCATATCGACTGGCAATGGATAAGTCTTACTCTATCAACCACTTACGTTCACTGGGCTATTCCCAGAGGCGGATTGCTCGGACGCTCAGCGTCTCCCGTGGGGCTGTTCGCAGGCATCTGACCGTTTTGGCGCCAAACAGTACCACTGCTTTGGACCCCGGCGAACAGGCTGCAGACGAAATTGGCGCCTCAAACAGTACCACTTTGGAGGGCTCGTCCGAGGCCACGCCGCCGCCCGGATCGGCCAGTTCTTGTGAACCGTTTCGCGATCAGATTCTCGCCAAGCTTGATCAAGGTCTCTCGGTCAAACGCATCCATCAAGACCTCGTCGACGATCATGAATTTTCCCACAAGAGTTGGGCCGTCTACCGCTTCGTCAAAACGCTCGGCGTCAAGACCGAGTTGCCCTTTCGTCGGCTCGAAACATTGCCGGGCGTCGAACTGCAAGTTGACTTTGGCACCGGTGCGAAGATTCGATTGGCTGATGGTCGATACCGCAAGACGCATGTCTTCCGCGCTGTCTTGAGTCACTCGCGAAAAGGTTACAGCGAAGCGGTCTATCGTCAAACCACCGAAAACTTCATCACTGCTCTAGAGAACGCATTCTGGTCGCTCGGTGGTGTTCCCGAGCGCGTCGTTTTTGATAACGCCAAGTGTGCCGTCATTCAAGCCGATTGGTATGATCCTGAGCTGCATCCAAAAATCATTGACTTCTGTAAGCACTACGGATTCGCTTTCATCCCGACTCGCCCACGAACACCTCGCCACAAAGGTAAAGTCGAACGCGGGGTCGACTATGTGCAAGAGAACGCGCTGCGAGGTCACGAGTTTGAATCACTAGCCGATCAGAACTCGCACCTTGATCATTGGGAGCGAACGATCGCGGACGAGCGAATTCACGGCACAACTCAGGATCACGTTGGGACCGTCTTTCACAACGTCGAGCGAGCGGCGCTCAAGTCGTTGCCGCTTGAGCGATTTCCGTTCTATCACGAAGCTCGTCGCAAGGTCACTCGCGACGGGCACATCGCGGTCAATAAAGCATTCTACAGTGTGCTACCAGAGTACCTTGGTCGCAGTGTCTGGGTTCGTCACAACAGTCGCTTGGTGCGGATCCTCAACGAACGCATGGAACTAATCGCCACGCATACCACCAAACAGCCTGGACGGTTCAGCACACTCGACGCTCATATCGCCAGCGCAAAGATAAATAGCGTCGAACGAGGTGTCGCATATCTTCTCAAAAAGACGCATTTCCTGGGGTCATCGGCGACCCGGTGGGCAGAAGCTGTGATCGAGAACCGTGGCGTCGAAGCGGCTAAGGTGCTGCAGGGCCTGCTGTCTTTGAGTAAGAAGCATTCAAGCGAATCGATTGACGCTGCATGTGATACCGCATGGCGAAGCGGCGCACTGAACTATCGCGTCATTAAACGCTTGCTGAGCGATCGCGCTGCGGCAAGCCAACAAACCATGGAGTTCATGGATACTCACCCGATCATTCGACCGGTCAGTGAGTATGCTGATTTTATTCACCAATCGTTCCAAGGAAGGTAACGAAAATGTCTGAAAGTCTATTGCCACTGTTAAAGAAATTGCGTCTGTCAGGGATGAGTCATTCGCTGGAAGTGCGTCTGCATGAAGCGTCGACCTCGGGACTGACGCATCGTGAGTTCTTTGAGTTGATGCTTCAAGATGAACTGAATATTCGTGAAGACCGACAAGCTGAGCGCAGAGTGAAGCAAGCGAACTTTCGCGATACGAAACGACTCGAAGATTTTGACTTCAGCTTCAACGCATCGATCAAGAAAAGCCAAATATTCGAGCTTGCGACGTGCAGGTTCATTCGTGAGCGTCGCGACGTTCTGTGGCTTGGGCCTCCCGGCACGGGTAAGAGCCATCTGTGCCAAGGTATCGGGATGTCGGCGATCCGTTGCGGCTTCCTGGTCTACTACCGGAGCATCTTCGATGTGGTGCGAGACTTCTTACACGACGAAGCGATGGAGGGTCACGAGCGGGTGCTGAATCGTTACTTGAAACCCGACTTGTTGATCATTGACGACATGGGAATGAAGCAGTTGCCGAAGCGTTCGGGCGAGTACTTGTTCGAGGTGATCATGCGTCGTCACGAGTTGCGTTCGACGATGATGACAAGCAACCGTCCGCTGGAGGACTGGGCCAAGCTGATTGGTGATGTGCCGAGTGCTGGAGCGATCTTGGATCGCTTCCTGCACCGCAGCGACGTAGTTCAAATCACGGGCCGCAGCTACCGCTTGGACAAATCTGGAAAAGGTTCAAACAGTACCAGAGCGCCAAAGGGTCAAACGACCGATAAGTAAACCGTTGGCGCCTGAAACAGTACCACTTTCAGCCGCCGCAAGTCCCCGTCCCAAACTGGTACCGTTTGAAGCGCAAACGGCTGGTACTGTTTGAGGCGCCAAATGACAGATCGAGTACAAAACAAGTTCAAACATTTCTGCTTGTTTTCCAACCACTTTGTTAAAAAGGCATGTCATGAAGAAGATCATTTTCCCGCTAGTCGTTCTTGCCCTCACCTGTGGCGTTACTCGTGGACAGGAAGAGCCTGCAACCGTCTCAGAACATCTGAAGTGTTATGGGCCATTCATCGGTAATTGGCAATACGAAGGTCCGATGCAAGAAGACTTTGAAGGCATTGCTGAGGAAGGAACAATAATTGTCGTTCGGACATCTATGAAGCGGATTTTGAACGGCAGTGCAATCGAGGGAAACTGGTCCATTGAGTTCCAGGGAGGTGCCAAACTCATGGGCAAGGATCTTACCGGATGGGACGCCAAGCAAGAAAAGATCGTGCATGGCGCTATGAGTTCCGGTGGTACGATTAGTGGTGGATCAATAACGCACGACAAGGCCACAAAGTCACTGACTTTTTCATTGAAGGGCGTTGATGGCGACGGTGAGGAAACATCCAGCAAGGTCGTACTCACGAAGATTGACAAGGATACGTATACTTGGCAAGCAACTGAACGTACCGGTGGTCCTAGTGACGGCCCCAGTGGAGTTTACACGTTCAAGCGAGTTAAGCGGCAGGCAAAGAAAGAAGCCAAGTAGATCGCACTTGCATCCAAGCTAGACTCGCAGTCGTCTTGTCGGAAAAGTCGCTGATGGCTGACCGGATGCACCTGCTCTTAACAACGCCGCTCGATTTCAATTGCCAGCAGCGTCCAAGTCAGAAAAGTCTGCCTTCAACCGAAAGCAGGACACCTCGATGGGCTCTGGGTTAATAATGCCAAACCCGTCAATGCGTTGGAGTTCCAAATGGTAATGCCAATCCCTCCCTGGATCGAGTTCATCGTCATGGGAGCTATCGGTATCTGCCTCATAGCCTTCCTGGTCTTCCTTGGGCTATTTCTCCCGTGGGCGTGGAGCAAGTATTTTAACTATCTCGGTCGCAACGAGAAACGAGATCAACCAGTTGATGCCTCCAGTGCCAAAGGCAATCGCACCTAGCTTGAACCCCGTCGCCACAAACGCTCTCTAACGCACTCGACATGCTCACATGATCATCGTGCTGGATTTTCAATCCCCAGTGAACAGCGGCTTCGCCAGGTCAGTATCAACGTCAATTTATCAGGGCGTGCAACCGTCAGTTAGTCAGTCATCGTCGTCCGACTTGACTACCGTGTTGTAAGTTGAAAGCAATAACCAACGACCATTTTCCTTCTTCCAGGTGTTGTGTCCCCGAATGATCATCTCTTCCTGCTCGCCCTCGTCATCCTTCGTTAGTATGTGAAGATAGAAGTTGATGATTGCAACGTCATCGACGACAACAACGGTAACTGGGATCATCTGGTGGGCTACGACTTCATCTTGTCCTTCTAGCCATTTCTCGTAGTACGAGTAAGTCTTTGCCGACGCTGATACTGGCGCTGGTGATTGATCGCCCCAATAGGAAGCCTTCGGGTGAAGATATTCATTCTCAGCATCAAGATCTTTCTTCAGGTCGAGTGCGACCTGTGTTTCCAGCGTATCCCACACCTCCTTTTGTTCTCCTGCAAAATCTTGCCCCGTGGAAGACGCTCGCTTCCAAATGAACGTGCCGTTTTCTTGCTCTTCGCCATTCAGAATTAATTCAAGTACCTCTTCCTTGATCGTGTTCTCGTCCATTCGGGTGACAAGACCTCGGTAGCTGTTGTCTCCGATTGCGTCCTCCGAAGGTTGTTCAAAGGACCAGACACCCTCTTCTTTCAGCTTGCAGGTGTTCTTGCCTAGACTGCCGTCTTGGTTGAAGAACCACCAAGTAACTTGTTTGCTTTCAGGATCAACGCCGATCATCGCTGCATCCGATACCCTCACCGTGAATTCGATCTGAATCCTCTTGGAGTCATCAATCTGCTAGAGGATTTCGGAAACAGCTCAGTCATTTCCGGTTCAGGGCTTCTCGAAGATCAGGAACTCTTGGTATGGCAGCAGGTCGGGTTTGTCTTGCTTTAAGATAAAGCCAGCTCCCTTGCAGAGCCGTAAAACTTCCTTCTTTGGAACCTTGATCGCCTCCGGTGGTCCCTCTGGTAAGTCACCCTCTTGAAAGTCAATGAGGACCAGCTTTGCTCCACTTCGCATTTCCAAGTGGAGTGTTCTTAGCCAATCTAGCTTTTGGCGAACATGGAGCAGCACGTCGCAAACAAAGACAAAATCGGCATCGGATGGCAGCCCAGGATCATCCGGTTTTCCAACCTTTGCTCGCACGTTGGGCCATTCTCCGGTCAATGAGCTAGTCCCCAATTCCTGTACCACCGACTAAGGTAGACTTTTTGAGAAAAAATCGAGTAAGCTCCGGTCGTTAGTTGTCCTGGAATCAAAGGAGAGATTCATGACCAAACGACGTAGAAGCATT